>JAGNSM010000144.1 GCA_017988045.1 Fusobacteriaceae bacterium | reverse complement strand
GGCAATTAGTTACAGTTCTAATAGAGTAACTTGGAATAAAAATTTGTGCATAGAATGTGATTCGTGTACAAAGTATTGTGAAAATTACTCAAGCCCCAAAACAACTGCTTATTCTATTGAAGAGCTCTTAGACGAGGTAAAAAAAGTTAGACATTTTGTAAGGGGTGTTACTTTTAGTGGAGGAGAATGCAGTTTAAACTATGAATTTATAAGCGTTTTTTTTAAAGAAATTAGGAAGAATTTCACTGATTTTACGTGCTTTGTCGACACTAATGGTTTAGTTGACTTTAGTAAAGATAAATATAATGAGTTTGTTAACTTTACAGATTATTTTATGCTAGATATAAAGGCTTATTCTGAAAAAGAACATATTGAACTTACAGAAACTTCTAGTAAAACTGTTCTGAAAAATTTGGAATACTTGAAGAATAAAAACAAACTATATGAAGTACGAACTGTTGTTTTAAATGAGTTTTTAAATAACGAATTTACAGTAAAAGAAGTTAGTAAAATAATAGCTAATAGTGAAATTAAGTATAAACTCATAAAGTTTAGAAATATCGGAGTAAGAGATGAGTTTTTAAAATCTGAACCTAGTCCACAAGATGATTATATGCTTAAGTTGAAAGATATTTCTGAATCATTAGGAGTTAAGAATGTTGTTTTAATATAAAAATAGATATGATATACAAAATAAAAGCACAAAATAAATCTCTCTTTATTTTGTGCTTTTATTTTTTTTTTTATTAAAAATCTATATAACGAAAGTTTCTCCTATTAATTTTTCACTTAATTCCCAAAGATTTTTTCTTATTTTTTTATCGTAAACTATTGGAAGAACTTTACTTTCTACAACTTTTTTTCCTTTTCTTTCTCCCTTTCCATTTGGTCCTAAATATTCTCCACCTTTCAAATTTTTATCTGTAATAGCTCTTAAAGATGGTAATACACCCAACTCACTTTCTTGTGATAATAAATTCGTAAATAATTTCGTTACTATATTTAATTCTCTTTGGAGATTTGTTTTTGAAAATCCAGGATGGCATGCAATGACTTTAATATTTGAATTTTTAGCAGTCAGTCTCTCATTGAGCTCCATAGCAAACATTAAATTAGATAATTTACTTTGACTATAAGCATTTATTTTATCATATTCACCTGTTAGATTAATGTTTTCAAAATTAATTTTCTTTTTCCCCCATCTATGCGCTAAGCTTGAAAGAACAATTATTCTTGATTCAGAAGTTTTTTCTAAGATACTTAACAATTCTTTTGTTAATAAAAAATGTCCTAAATGATTTGTTCCAAATTGTAATTCGTGTCCATCTTCAGTTTTTAATTCATCAGTCATCATTACACCTGCATTATTAACCAAATAATCAAGTTTCTCATATTTCATTTTGAACTCTTTAGTGAAGTTTTTAATAGAATCAAAACTTGCTAAGTTAAGCAACATAGCTTTTGTATTCTTAAGTTTGAACTGTTCAATGACTTTTATGCCTTTCTCCAAATTTCTCACAGTAATTATGACTTCTACCCCCCTTCTATCAAGAAATTTAGCAGTTTCCAAACCTAACCCACTATTTCCCCCTGTAATAATTGCTATTTTACCATTCATTTTTTCTACCTTATCAATATTCCACATAATACCCTCCTTTTATATAAATGAATATATATTCATTTTAAATTTAAATTTTTTTAATTTCTTATACCATGCCAACAAAATTGAAAGCTATCATCTATTATTTGTTTATCATAGTTATTTATTTTTTTTAGATAATTAATAACTTGAAATATTGTTCCTTCTACCATTGAATACATTAATTCGCTACTAATATTTTTTACAAGTCCTTTTTCTTTAGCTTCATCAAATATTTTATAAAAAATAGTAATGAGCTCAGAAGCTTTATTCCTATTGAACTCATTAATATATTTTGAATGAATAAAAAGCATTTTAAAATGCATTTCATTATAATTATCAAAAGAAAATTTTATATTCTCATTCCAAATTTTATATAAATTTTCTCTAAAGTCATTAATATCTTCTGCTAAATCAACTTTTTCTTGCCATAAATTGCAAACATAAGAGTACAGTTCATTTAATAAAACCTCTTTATTCTCAAAATATATATAAAGAGTTCCACTGGCAACTTTTGATTTTTTTGCTATTTTAGAAATATTTATAGCGTCAATTCCTTCTTCCATTACCAATTCTAAAGTAGCATTATATATTTTCTGGATTTTTTCTGGATCTTTTTCTCTCATTTTATCACCTTCAATTATTATAAATGAATATTTATTCATTGTCAATTCTTTTATACTTAAACTTTAAATATCAATTCCAATAAATTTCTTTACTAAGATTCCGATTATAAACGATACACTTGCAACAGAAAGACTTATAAGACTCATTTCTTTAAATTTTTCTTTAAAGTTAAGATCTTTTGCTACTGAAATATAAAAGTTAAATGCAGCAATTATAATAATTACAAAAAGAAGCATAATGATTAACGAGTGTATAAAATATTCATTTGGTAGTATTGCGTAAGGTATCAGTAAAATAACTACTGTGATAATATATGCGATACCAGTATAAATTGCTGATTTAAGAGGATTTTCCTCTCCTTCATTTTTTGCACTAAGATACTCAGAAGATGCCATTGATAAAGTCGCAGAAATTCCAGTTATAATTCCTGCCAAAAGAATTAGCTTGTTACTTTGCATAGCGAAAGTCCAACCTGCTAAACTTCCTGTAAATTCAACAAGGGCGTCATTTAGTCCTAGAACCATAGACCCTACATATTGTAATTTTTCTTCATCAATCATTTGTATAAGTTTTTCTTCGTGTTCCTCTTCATCTTTTAAAATTTTGTCAATATTTGGAATATTCTCATTTATTTCAGTAAAAAACTTTTTAACAATAATTTCATTAAATCCGCCCTGTATTTTTTCCATTATTTTTATGACAAAGGTATATCCCAAAAGCCAAGCAAAAAAAGTATATATATAAACTTTAATTTTAGAAGGCTTTACATCAACTTTAGTATATTTTTTCCAAATCTCGTAATGCTCAACTTCTGAATTTGCAATTCTAATTAAAGTCTCTCTATCTTTATCATCTTTTATAAACTTCGCAATGTGAAGGTAAACTTCCTTTTCAAAAAGTTCATCTCTTTGTAATTTTATTATTGCATTATAGAAATCTAAATTTTTCATCAAATCCTCCTTAATTTTTTCTGATAAAATAAAAGTGCTTAGAAAATAAGCTAAGCACTTTTATAATAATTCTTCAAATTTTCTTTTAACAATCAAATTGTCAAATAATATCTCATCAAATTTTTCCTCTAAGAAGTGAAAAAACTCTTTTCTAGCTTCTTCGTTTAGCTCTTGATATGCTCTTGCTCTAAAATTTCCATAAACTTCTAACAAATTTTCATAATTAATATTTAACATTTCATTCACCTTATCTCTTATTTTTTTTGCTACAATTGGACTTTTCCCTGCAGTAGATATTGTTACTGTTATATCACCTTTATTTACAATGGCTCCTAATATGAAATCACAATTATCTTTGTCATCCACTGCGTTTAAAAGTACATTGTATTTTTTTGAGTGTTCAAAAATTTTAGTATTTACTTCATGAGAATTGGTTGCAGCAATAACTATGCTAACTCCAATCATATCATTTTCATTGTATTCTCTTATCTCCAAGCTTACGGGTAATTCTTTAATATCCTCTGCAATCAACTCTTTTGTTATTACTTTAACTATTGCACCTGAGTCTAAAAGTGTCTTAATTTTTTGAAGAGCTACAAATCCTCCGCCTACTACTAAAACTTTTCTATCTTTCATATCCAAAAAAACTGGGTAATATTTCATAGATTGTCCTCAACAAAGCTTTTAAACCCTTTAAAGAATTTGTCTAAATCCTCATAAGATATTGCATTATTTAAAAAACATGCTTCAAATTGGGAAGGCGGAAGTATTATACCAAAATTTCTCATATGATTCCAGTATTTACTATATAATTTTGTATCTGTTTTCAAAGCGTCAGTCATATTTTCCACTTTTTTTACTCCAAAGAAAATAGTGAATAGAGATTCAATGGAACTTAAACCTATATTCAAAGATTTAGCTTTTATAAGTTCATCAATTTTAATAGTTAAATACTCTCTTTTTTCTCTAAGATTTTTATATAGTTCATCATTTAATTTGCCAAGAGAAGTAATTCCAGCTCTTACACATATTGGATTCCCTGACATAGTTCCTGCATGATAGACTGTCCCACTAGGAGCTATTTCCTTCATATACTCTCTTTTTCCTGCAAAAGCACCTAAAGGCATTCCACCTCCAATAATTTTTCCAAAACACATTAAATCAGGCTTTATCCCAAAATATCCATTTGCTCCGCTCGCTCCCAATCTAAATCCTGTAATAACTTCATCAAAAATAAGCAAAGCTCCAGTTTTCTCTGTAAGTTCTCTAAGAGTTCTTAAAAAATTTTCTTTTGGTAGTACAAGCCCCATATTAGCGGCTACTGGTTCAACAATAACTGCTGCCACTTCATTCTTATTTATATATTCTTCAAACATCTCTATATTATTGTATTCAAGAGTTATTGTATCATCTGTTGTTCCCTTAGTGAGACCGTTACTGTCAGTAATTCCATCAGTCAGTAATCCTGAACCAGCTTTAACAAGCAAGGAATCCGAATGTCCGTGATAGCAACCTTCAAATTTAATTATTTTATTTCTTTTAGTTACAGCTCTCGCTAATCTGATAGTTGCCATACAAGCCTCTGTTCCAGAGCTTGTAAGTCTAATCATATCTATGTTTGGAACAAGTTCCTTTATTTTTTTGGCTAGAGAAATTTCTAATTCTGTAGAAAGTCCATAGGTAAGACCATTTAAACTTTGATCAACAATAGCTTCTCTTATATCTTTATCATTATGTCCATGAATTACAGGACCCCATCCTGATATAAAATCTATATATTTATTTCCTTCATTATCAAATAAGTAGGCTCCATCACTTTTTATTATAAAAATGGGATTACCTTCAACACTTTTTAAAGCTCTAACTGGAGAATTTACACCACCAGGAATTAGCTCTAAACTTTCTTTATATAAATTCATTTTTCCTCCTAAATATAAGGCGTTTATTTGGTAGAGCCTTTGGC
>JAGNSM010000048.1 GCA_017988045.1 Fusobacteriaceae bacterium | reverse complement strand
ATTACAAAGAATCTGTCACATATAACAACTCTGAATTTACTGGAGATTCTATCCAAGCTTTAAAACTTTATTTATCATATGGATTGGAGTTTATGATTAATAAAAAACTAGGTATAAATATGGGATTTGTACCACAATTATTACTATTTAAAGATACAACAGAAAGAGGGCTAGAAAATAACATAATGAAAACTAGCTTAGGAATAGGATATAATCTTGGATTTACATATAAATTTTAAAAGGAGAACAATTACATGAAAAAAATTATCTACACAGTATTTTTATTGCTAAGCATGAATCTGTTTTGTGGCCAAAAGCTTCAAGAATTAAAACCAGAATTTGAAACTTTAGTATCAACATCAATGACTAGTTTTGAAGCTTTAATGAGACAAGCTATTGGGAATGAGTTTAGTTCAGAGTTCTCAGGACATTTTTTAGTAAATTCTAACAAATACTCTAACAATATGCTTCAAACTACTATACAACCTAATGCTAAACTCAGCGATTTCTTAAAAGCTAGCGGAGAGAATATTCCTGATGACAGTGTTATTCGTATTAAACTTGAAGAAACTGAAACAAATCATTTTTTATTTACTCTTGATTCAGGCGATAATCCCGAAGTAATAGAAGGAGATTTTGAATATATGAAAACTCTTCTACCTTTCCTTGTAGAAAATATCAAGACTATGGCTACATATCAATAAAAAAAAAACTGTCATTTGAAGAGACGAGAGATCTTAGATATCTCCTTTCTTGCATATGACAGTTTTTTATTGGTGAATATTAAGTATTTTTGAAAATAAGAAAATTTAATTTTGTCATTTGGAGGTAGGAGAAATCTCGGATATCTCCCCTGTCGATATGACAATTTTTTTTATTCATATCTATCTTTTTATAATTATAAGTTCCTTTGATGTTTTATTAAGGATTTCTCCTCCATCTTTTCTTACTACCACATCATCTTCTATTCTTACTCCACCAAATCCATCAATATAGATTCCTGGCTCAATAGTTATAACCATTCCTTCTTCCAATACTACATCTGATTTACCATTTACAGTTGGATGTTCATGGATATATACTCCTATTCCATGCCCTAGCCCATGTCCAAAGTTATCTCCATAACCTTTAGAGCTTATATAATCTCTTGCTATTTTATCAAGCTCAGCGCAAGTCATCCCTACTTTTACTGCTGCACAAGACATTTTCTGAGCTTCTAATACTATATTGTAAATTTCAAGATGTTTTTCGCTTGGATTTTCTCCTAAGTATACTGTTCTAGTCATATCAGAAACATATCCATTATAATAAACTCCAAAATCAAACTTTACAAACCCTTCTTTTTCCAAAGCTTTTTCAGAAGCTACTCCATGAGGTAAAGCTGAACGATAATTTGAAGCTATTATTGTTTCAAAAGATGGCCCTTCTCCCCCAAGTTTTTTCATTTGAAATTCCATTTCAGCAGCAAGGTCTTTTTCTACTGCACCCTCTTTTACTTTATCCAAAATGTATTCAAAGACTTTATCTCCAATTTCTACAGCTTTCTTGATATACCCTATTTCCTCTTCGGTCTTAATCATTCTAAGTTTATCAAGAGCTTCTCCTAAAGTTACAAACCCTATTCCTTCAAACTTTTCTTTATAAACTACATATTCTGCCAAAGTTACATATTTATCTTCTATTCCCAGTTTTTTTATCCCACTATTTTTAATATATTCAGCCAGAGCGTCTACCGCTCCTCTTTCTACTTTTACTACAGTAAAACCATTAGGTTCTACTTCTTTTTTTGCTTGTGTTACATATCTAAAATCTGTAAAGAAAAATCTCTTTTCTGCAAAGGCAAGAGCTATCCCCGTTGTTCCTGTGAATCCTGTAAAATATCTTAAAGAATACTTACTTGAAATAAGCACAGCTTCTATATTATGTTCTTCTAAAAACTTTTTAAGTTTCATTTGTATCCTCCTTTAATTTTGACTAGATATTGTTTTATAAGTATCTATTCTTTTATTCCATCCTGGAAGCCACTTTGCCTCATTTCTTGCTGGGTCAGAATTATCAACTCTTCTTTTTAGCACAAATTTTGCTCCCAAAACAAACTTATCAATTGGCGAAATATTCTCTTTGTTGACAGCAACTATCTCTAATACTTGCAATAAGCCCCAACTTTGATTATTATACTGTTCACTCGCTTTTATCCCTTCTCCTTTAAAGTTAACATAGTCAATTAGAGGATAAATTCCAAAGGGAGAAGTATAAACATCATAAAAAGCCTTCTCTATTTCATCAGGTTTATCAGTATATTTTAATATCTCTTGCAAAGCTTTTTCTGCTCTCATTCCTATAAGTTCCATTTGAACTTCTTTAGTATTATACAAAAATTCTATAGCATCTTTATAATCATCTGTACTTCTAGCGGCTAGATACTCTTCTTTATTATTCCAAGGAGCATCTATAAAATTTAATAGTTTTGGCAATACATAACCTCTTTTTACCAAATGTTCCTGCAAATCTGGAAAAGATTCTTGAAAAACTCCGTTATAATCTTTTGGATACCAAATAAAATGTCCAATTCCTAAAGAAATAAATTCTTCTCCATTATTCCAAACTATAAGACCTTCTTTTTTCCCAGAAGCTTCGTTATTAAAAATAAGTTCTGCAACTTTATCTAGCTGATTTTGTGGAATATCTCCAAAACTATTAAACATTAACACCAAAAATAAAATTATTTTTTTCATTCCCATACTCCCTAATTCTCTTATTATTTCAAAAATAAAAGTCCAATAAATTGGACCTATTTTGTCTTATTTACGTCTACTGCAATTATGTTGCTATAAACAGCACTATTTGGCATAACTATCTTTTTATTTTCTTCTGTATCAATTACAGTATATAACAACTGTATTTCTTCTACAAACCCTTTATTCCCTTGAGAATCTATATAATCTCCAACATTAAAAGGTCTGAATATAAGAATTAGAACTCCTGATGCAAAATTTGAAAGACTTCCTTGAAAAGCAAGACCTATCGCCAAACCTGCTGCTCCAAGAAGAGCTACAAAAGATGTTATTTTAATCCCTAACATAGAGATTAATGTAATAAAAAGTAGGGTTCTTAGAGAAATTCCGATTACTGAAAGAGTAAAAGGAATAAGCGTAACATCTACCCTATTTTTATTCATAACTACATTTGCTAATTTCAGAAATTGTCTTATAAAAGATAGCCCTATAAATAATACTGCAATTACTATTAATAGTTTAATTCCATATTTTATTATCATTGGCAACAAAAGTTCCCATGTTAATGCTTTAAAAAATCCGTCCATCTTAGCCTCCTATTTATTTGTATGAATAATAATATTTCCACTTGAAAGAGTTCCATTAGGAATAATTACTCTCATACCAGTTTCAGTAATAATTACAGTATGAAATATCTGTATTTCCTTAACTTTACCAATAAATCCTTTTACCTCAATCCAGTTTCCAACAGAAAAAGGTCTAAAAAACAGTATTAGTACCCCAGCAGCTAAATTTGACAAACTTCCTTGTAAAGCAAGTCCTATCGCGATACCCATTGCTCCTATTATTGCTACAAAAGAAGCTATTTGTACCCCTAACATAGAGATTACCGTTAATGCCAACATTAATTTCAAAATAATATTTACCAAAGAAACAGTAAAAGTTCTAAGGGTGTGATCCTTACCTTTCTTTTTCATAATAGTATCTAGTATATCTTTAACAATTCTAATCAAAAATACCCCAATAAGCATTACTCCTAAAGCTATTAGTATCTTTAATCCATAATCCAAAAATAATTTTTTGACAATATCAAAATCAAATCTCATATTTTACCTCTCTTCAAAATATTTATATTTTATTATATAGAGTTTCCATTTAAAAATCAATATAAAAGCTAATATCTACAATCTAAAAAATAGCCACCAAATGGTGGCTATAAGTCAAACTTCATATCTTGTACTTCTACCCCGCTAAGTTTCTCTAGTCTAGATTTCAGCTCATTCCATTTATCCGAATCTCCCACAAGCTCAAGTATTATTAATCCTGCCCTGCTACAACCGTCATTTCCTACTTCGTGCAGACCTAATCTTGTTTTTATGGAACATCCATACTCAGTCAGTATTTCTTGAACTACCTTTGAATTGTTAACTCTATCACCTATTTTGATTCCCATAATAGATATTTTTTCCATAATAGCCTCCTAGAAAATAAATTTATTCTAATCAAGTATAACTCAAAATTTTGAAAAATCAATTTTTACTGTAAAACATCTGTAAAAACTATTGACCTTTCACCACTATTTTAGTATACTTCAAATATGATTATATGACCAAGTTGGAATATAAGGAGGACTTTTGGATACTATTGAAATATTAAAGGCTCTTGCCGATGAAACTAGACTACGAATACTAAATATTGTTAAAGAAGGAGAATTTTGTGTATGTGATATAGAAAACGCTCTGCACCTTAACCAATCTAATGCTAGTAAACATCTGAATAAGCTAAAAAGCACTAAAATTATTACTGCTACCAAAAAAGCTCAATGGGTATATTACTCAATCAATGCTGTAACTTTAGAAAACTATTCTTTTGTTAATGAACTTCTTAGAAAAAGTTTGAATAAAGATGTTTTTTCCGAAGATTTAAGAAATCTCAAAAAATATTTAGAAAATAAAAAAGGATGTGAAGTTTAATGAAGAAAGAAAAACTTGAAGGAATCTCCTTCTTTGAAAAATACTTATCTGTATGGGTCGCTCTTTGTATAGTTGCTGGAGTTGCCATAGGTAAATTTTTGCCTATTATGCCTGAATTTTTAAGCCGTTTCGAGTATGCTCAAGTGTCTATTCCTATAGCAATATTAATTTGGCTTATGATTTTTCCTATGATGTTAAAGATTGATTTTTCAAGTATTATTAACAGTGCAAAACAGCCTAAAGGCTTAACAGTTACACTTGTTACCAACTGGCTAATCAAACCTTTTACTATGTATGCTATAGCTCTATTTTTCTTCAAAGTAGTTTTCAAGAACTTTATCGCTGATGATTTGGCTACTGAATATCTTGCTGGAGCAATACTTCTAGGAGCTGCCCCTTGTACTGCTATGGTTTTTGTATGGTCTTACCTAACTAAAGGAAATCCCGTTTACACTCTTGTACAAGTTGCTGTTAATGACCTTTTCATTTTAGTTGCATTTACTCCAATAGTAGCTCTTTTACTTGGAGTAAGTAATGTTCCAGTACCTTATGATACTTTATTTTTATCATTATTTCTATTTGTAATCCTACCATTTGGTGGAGCGTATATTACTAGAAAACATATAATAAGAACAAAGGGTATGGAATATTTCGAAAAATCTTTTTTACCAAAATTTTCTAATATAACAATAACTGGATTACTTTTAACTCTTGTAATTATCTTCTCTTTCCAAGGAGAAATAATTCTTAATAATCCATTACATATCCTATTAATCGCTATACCTCTAACAATTCAAACAGTAATGATTTTTGCCTTTGCATATTACTGGGCAAAAGCTTGGAAATTACCTCACGATATAGCTGCTCCTGCTGGTATGATTGGAGCTAGTAATTTCTTTGAACTAGCTGTTGCTGTTGCAATATCTTTGTTCGGTCTAAATTCTGGAGCTACACTAGCAACTGTCGTGGGAGTCTTGGTAGAAGTCCCTGTTATGCTAATGCTTGTTAAATATGCTAATGCAACTAAACATAAATTTTTAGTAATTGAAAATTGAGAATGTAGAATTAAAAACATAACCACAAGATTACACAGGATTAAAAGACAATTATATAGTTTTCTGTAGGGACACATTGCATGTGCCCAAATCATAACAATCTTCTTAATCCTGTAAATCCTATAAAATCTTAATGTTACAAGCATTTATCCAGTGTTTATCTTGTGTTTAAAAAATTTTCAATTCTACATTATCAATTATAAATTATAAATTATACATTATTATTCAGGGAGGCTAGAAAATGAAAATAGTAATTATAGGTTCTGTAGCAGCAGGAACTTCTGTGGCAGCAAAGATAAGAAGAAATGATGAAAACTGTGAAATAAAAATATTTGAAAAAGATACAGATATCTCTTATTCATCTTGTGGACTTCCTTATTTTATTGGGGAAGATTACATAGAAAGAGAAAATATCACTCCTCGTAATCCTTCTTGGTTCAAGAAAAGATTTAACTTTGATATATTTACTGCTCACGAAGTTTTAAGCATTGCCCATATTAATAAAAAGCTTGAAATTATTAGCATAAATAGTGGTGATACCTTCACAGAAAGCTATGATAAACTTGTAATAGCAACTGGTGCAAAAGTAAATATCCCTAATATTCCAAACATTGACTGGGACAATACCTTTGTACTAAAAAATGTACATGATGCTGATAGAATAAAAAACTTTATTAAAGAAAAAAGTCCTAAAAAAGCTCTTATTGTAGGTAGCGGATTTATTGGACTTGAAATTTTGGATAATTTCCATAAATTAGGAATTGAATCAACTATCTTAGAGCTTTCTTCTAGGCTTATGCCACACCTTGACCCTGATATGTCCGTATATCTTGAAGCTTACTTAAAGAAAAAAGGTATAAATTTTATACTAAATGAACAATTAGTGAAGGTAGAAGGAAATAAAGCTATAACTTCTACCAACAAATCACTAGATTTTGATATGCTTATTTTTGCTATTGGAGCTAAACCTAATACAGATTTGGTAAAACATTTACCAATAAAATTAGGTGCTCACGGTGGAGTCGTGGTTAATGAGAATCTTGAAAGTTCAATTCCAGATATTTATGCAGTAGGAGATATTTGTGAACATAAATCACTTATTGATGGAAGTGAAATTTACAGACCTCTTGGCTCTACAGCCAACAAAATGGGAAGAATCCTCGGAGATGTGCTTACAGGTAAGCCAAATAATTTTAGAGGAGTCCTTGGAACCTCTATATTCAAAGTCTTTGATATGGCTGTAGCTTATACTGGATTTACAGAAAATGAAGCCAGAAGAAAAGGCTACGATGTTGAAGTAATACATAACTTGAAAGAGGACAAATCTATTTATCTTTCAGAAAGTAGACAAATAGTAATAAAAGCTATAGCAGATAGGAAAACTGAAAAACTTCTTGGAGTCCAAATAGTGGGAGAAGCTGGAGTGGACAAAAGAATTGACGTATTTGTAACAGCAATAACCTTTGGGGCAAAAGTTTCTGATTTGTTTCATCTTGACCTTGCCTATGCACCGCCATTTTCCACTACCAAAGACCCTGTGATGTATACTGGAATGATACTTGATAATGCCATGAATCACAACCGCCCTGTACTTACGGTTGCAGAGCTTAAGGCTAACAGAGAAAAATATACAGTAATAGATGTTAGAAGTGAAAAAGACTTTGAAAAAGGCCATATTGAAGGGGCTCTTAACATTCCTCTTGGAAAAATAAGAACTACTGATTTGGGAATAGCTAAAAATACACCTATAGTTTGTCATTGCAACAAGGGAACTACAGGAAATGCAGGTCAAAACTTATTCATAAACCTTGGATATACAGAAGTTTATAATCTTTCTGGTGGGTATAAGAACTATGCTATGCAGAAGGATTTATAGCAAACAAAAGTCTGACTAAAAAAGTCTGACTTTTGTTTGTTTTCATATATTCATTTTAAATTCCTTATATTTTTACTATGATGTATCGCATATGATGAAAATGCTACTATCTTTAATATTAATGCAACATATACCAAATATACTAGTTCTTCTACCTCAGGAGCAAATAGAATAGCCATAATTGCTATTGAAAACACTAATGTCGCTATTTTACCAAATTTATTAGCAGGAACTACGTATTTTTCTTTTCTAAAATACATATATAATCCTACCAAAATCATAATAGCCTCTTTAACAAACATCAATATAACTAGCCAAACTGGAAGAAATCCTTTTATCCCTAATGAGGCAAGAGCTGCCAAAAGCATTAATTTATCAGCAAGAGGATCCATCGCTGTCCCAAACTTTGTTATCAAATTATATTTCCTAGCTATATAACCATCTAAAACATCTGTAAGTCCTGCAACTAGAAAAACAATAAAAGCAGTATAATGAGCCTTTGGACATGTTCCAAAGAAAACATAAACAAATAGAGGTACCATGAAAATTCTTAATATTGTTAGTATATTGGGTATTTTTGCTAACATTTTTACCCCCTCCTTATATTTTATAGCTGTATCTATATATACTGCACTAATTCCAAATTTCTTTTTATGAATTTTTATACTAAAAATAATTTATTTCTTTTTGAAATTAATTGTAAAATTATTCTTCGTTCCATAAAGCTTGTAGAATTCAAAATTAAAATCTTTCAATAGTTCTTCAATCTCTTCTACCGACATTTTATCAGGGTCTCCACCTTGCTCTGAAATCGATAAAATCCCATTAGGTTTTAGCATTCTATAAAATTCACCAATATATTCCTTTTGATTTTCAATCTCTCCAAGCACTGTAACCATATATATAACGTCAAATTTATTATCTTCTATTTCAAACTTTGTACCATTACACAAATAGTACTCAGAATTTGAAACTTTTCTTTTAGCCAATCTTTTTTTTGCAATATCAAGCATTTCTTGTTGAATATCCGCTAAAGTTAATCTTCCATTTTTTAAGAATTTTGCAACTTTCAAGCTAAAATATCCCGGCCCTGCTCCTACTTCAAGTACATTATCTCCCTCTTTCAGCTCAAGACGTTCTATAAGTTTTTGAGGTGAAAGAAAAATATTTCTTATTGGTATTAACAAAGTAAGAGCAAATTGATAAGGAAAAACTCCTTTTTTAGCAAATCTTTCTATAACTGAATTTTTTTTATTTTCCATCAGATTCTCCTTAAAAAACTTCAATTTCTTACTCTGAAATCTTTCTATTTTTATAATAATATTCTTTATCTCTTTCATTAATCTCTCTTAGTACTTTACACGGATTTCCTACTGCTACCACATTACTTGGAATATCTTTGGTAACAACGCTTCCTGCACCTATCACAGAATTATCTCCTACGGTAATCCCTGGCAAAATCACAACATTTGAACCTATCCATACATCATTTCCAATTTTTACAGGTATTGAAAATTGAGCTCCACCTTTTCTCAAATCTGGGTCAACTGGATGTCCAGTGGCTGTTATTGTTACATTTGGTGCTATCATAACATTATCACCTATATAAACTTCTATATCATCTACAACTACAAGATTAAAGTTTGCATAAAAATTTTCTCCAATATGTGTATTTTTCCCATAAGCCATACGAAGATTTGGCTCTATCCAAATATTTTCTCCGCAACTTCCAAGAAGTTTTTTAAGAAGTTCTTTTCTTTCAGCTTCTTGACTTGGACGCGTATTATTGTAATCAAACAGTAACTCTTTACAGTTGATTCTCTCTTCCTCAAGCCCTTCTCCAAGGTCTGTATAAAGCATTCCATTTTTCATTTTTTCTCTGATTGTCATTTGGTCTCCTTTATTTTATATTTCATCTTAAATTACCCGATTTATGCATTTTTTATAAAAATTTAATTTTTTTCTACATAATTTGTTATTTTATATTTAATTATTCAAAAAAATTAATCATCAGATTATACCTTTACCCATTATATCCAGCTTCCATTAAAAAAATTTTAAGAAATACTGTTACAAAACTATAATTTACTTATTATGAATTTTATAATTTCGTCTTTTCTTTTTTTTATGACTTTTTTATCCCATTTTCCATTCTCAGGAACAAGCTTTTGAATTTCTCTTTGTTGTGCAAGATAAACATATGTTTTATATTTTTCTGAAAATGGTTTATTTCCAACTGAGCAATTATGGGATTTAGAAAGTAATAAATAATTCCCTAAACAATCAATATATTCTTTTTTAAACTCCTCATCATATCTACAATAACCGTTAGCAATAGAACCTCCATTTTTGGGTGTTTGTGGTGCTATATGTTCCAATTCTGGGTTTACTATATCATCGAATCTCCTTAACTTATAACCTGATTTTCCAGAACTTTCTAAATGATTTTCGTATTTCCACAATAAATACTTAGCAATATTATGGTCTATTTTTCCTTGAATAGCTTTTTCTAGTTCATTATTATTCCAATATGCCCACCACCATTCATCTGTTATTTTTAACCATTCGATTCTTTCTATAACTGGTTCAATATTTGCATTTTCTTCTCTAAATTCAACATAAACATCACTTATTCTTGAAGTTATATCAGCTCTTGTTCCTATAAGTCTATGGCGAATGACTAAACTTTCTAAACTAGAGCACAACCTACCTATAGAATTAGTTTCTATTCCATATCTATACGCTTTTAATATAAAAGGAAATGCAATACCTATACCCTTCAAAGCAATTAAAGAATGAATTTCCATATTGTTTTTATAATCTTCATTAAAAAATATCTTTAAATTATCAAAATTAAGTGATAACTCATCAGTAAATTCTTTAATAAAATCTATTGGGTTTTCCTCATTTAACATTTCATTTATTTCATCTATAGCATTGGTTTGCCAAAGCGAATTAAAATATACTCTTAACGTATATAATAAAACATCATCTTCATCAATATGATATTCTATAGAAGAAATAGATTTATATATTTTTTCAAATCTATTTTTAATTTCTCCTATTATATTATCTGTCTCATCTCCACCATACAAATGAACAACATACATAAACTGAGCTTTTATCACTTCTAAATTTGAAGGCTTTTTACCTCTATTATTTTGAAAAATAAACATTTGAATTGCTTCTGCTTCTTTATTTACTATATGAGTTGTACATGAAGCATCTTTTATTACATTTAACATTCCTAACAAATAATCTTCGTCTTTTTCAAATAATTTTTCTTTAAAAAATTCATAAGCTTTCAAAATCCTTTTTGCAGATTCTGTTTCTATTCCCCTATCATCTTTTTTTATCTTTTCTATAACATAATCTTTAAAAAATTGATTATCGTATCCAATAGTTGAAAACCTAATTTTACTACCTCTTTTTATCATATCTTCATAATATTCCTTTTCATCTTCAGATAATTCTCTTATAATTTGAAGTTTTTCAAATAAAACTGATAAAAAAATTACAATTGTTGTCAATCTTTGTTGTCCATCAATTATTGCATATTTATTTTTTGATTTTTCTTCATATAAAAAATGTCCAAAATAAAAAGGTGCTTTAGCTTTACTATTTTTATACTCTTCAATATCTGCATAAAATACATCTGTATGAGTTTTTGATTTAGTATTTTCTTCTGGAGTTTCCCACGAATAAGCTCGTTGATAATCAGGTACATATATTTCATTGTTTGCCATCATTTCTCTAATTGTTGTTGATACTTCCATTATTATAACTCCTTTTTTCGCTTTATTATTAAGCTTCTATTACCTATAATTTAATTTGTATACTCAACTATAAATCCACAATTTTTTTATCTTATCATTTCATCATACCAAACTCACAATCTGCTTTTCAATTAAAATATAAAATAAAATTTACCCCAAAACAAAAATCCCTCTCTTCCAAAAGGGATTTTCCATTAATCTTTTTTAGTTCCTAAATATGCATGTTTAATATCATCATTAGATAATAGCTCTTTTCCAGTTCCTTGCATAATAATTCTACCAGTTTCCATTACATAAGCCTTATCTGCTACATGTAATGCTGCATTGGCATTTTGCTCTATAAGAAGTATTGTAACTCCTGTTTTGTGAATTTGTTTTATAATATTGAATATATCTTTAATTATTAATGGAGCAAGTCCTAAAGAAGGCTCATCCATCATAAGTAATTTTGGTCTAGACATTAACGCTCTTGCAACAGCAAGCATTTGTTGCTCTCCACCAGAAAGAGTTCCAGCCAGTTGCCATGACCTCTCTTTTAGTCTTGGAAATAATGAATATACCCATTCAATATCTTTTTCTATTTCAGCAGTATCATTTCTAGTAAATGCACCTATTCTTATATTTTCAAGAACAGTCAAATTAGAAAATACTCTTCTACCCTCAGGTACCAGTGTAACTCCATTAGTTACCATATTTTCTGTTTTAGTTCCTGCAAGGTCTTTCCCATTATGAAGCACTCTTCCTGTGCTAGGTTTTACAAGCCCCATAATAGCTCTTAAAGTTGTACTTTTACCCGCTCCATTAGCTCCTATAAGAGTTACTATTTGACCTTCTTTAACTTCCAAATCTATTCCTTGAAGTGCTGTGATTCCACCATATTTTACACTTAGGTTTTCTATTTTAAGCATCCTCTTCTACCCCCAAATACGCTTCAATTACTGCTGGATTATTTTGTATTTCAGATGGAGTTCCGTGTGCTATTGTTTCTCCAAACTCAAGAACATAAATTCTGTCAGAAATTTCCATAACAAGATCCATGTAATGTTCAATTAATAATACACTTAGATTATATTTATCTCTTATTTGTCTGATGAAATGAGTTAAATCATCACTTTCTTTAGGGTTCATCCCTGCTGCAGGTTCATCTAATACTAGAAGTTTTGGGTTTGTGGCAAGAGCTCTTGCTATTTCCAGTCTTCTTTGTTGACCATAAGGTAATGAACTTGCTTTATCATCTTTATACTCAAGTAATCCAAACTCTTCAAGAAGTGCAAGAGATTTTTCTCTCATTTCTTTTTCTTCTCTTCTGTATTTTGGAAGTTTAAATATTGCTCCCAAAACATTTGATTCCACATGAAGATGATTTCCTATAAGAACGTTATCTAAAACACTTAAATCTTTAAAAAGTCTAATGTTTTGGAAAGTTCTAGCTATTCCAAGTTTATTTATTTCATCAGGTCTTCTACCTGTAATGTCTTTTCCGTTTAACAAAACTTTACCTTGTGTAGGTGTATAAACTCCTGTAATCATGTTAAAAGCTGTTGTTTTCCCAGCTCCATTTGGTCCTATTACAGAAACTATTTCTCTTTCTTTTATATCCAAACTCAAATTGTTAACTGCAGTTAGTCCGCCAAATTGCATAACAAGATTTTCAGTTTTTAATATGCTCATTATTTAGCTCCTCCTGTTTTTTTCTTTCTTTTAAATAGACCAAAGAACCCATCCCAAGAGAATTCATTTGTTCCCATCAAACCATTTCTATAAAACAGAACTACTAGCATAAGAGCTGCTGAGAAAACAACCATTCTTATTCCAGGAATCCCAGGATAGTTAATAAATCCTAAATTCATTGGCATGTCCAAAGCAACTAACATTTGATCTACTATAGTTACTATAAATGCCGCTATGATACTTCCAGTTATACTTCCAATACCACCTAATACTACTATTAGAAGTATGTTGAAAGTTATTGTAAATTTGAAATAGTTTGGATCTATTGAAGTGATTAAGTTCCCTAATAATCCTCCACCTACTCCTGCAAAAAAAGCTCCAATAACAAAAGCAATTATTTTATGTTTAAATAGGTTAATTCCCATACTTTCTGCTGCTATTTCATCTTCTCTAATAGCTTTTAAAGCTCTTCCATAACTACTATTAATAAGTGAAGTTAATACCAATGTAGTCACTGCTACTATTCCAAAAGTCCACCATAAATTAGTCGCTTGAGGTATAGCTTTTAATCCTGCAGCTCCATTCGTAATACTTGACATATTTGTAAAAAGTATTCTTATAATTTCAGAGAATCCTAAAGTTGCTATGGCAAGATAATCTCCTTTTAACTTAAGAACTGGCGCACTAACAAAAAATCCTATAACTGCAGTTAATAACCCAGCAATAATTAATGCTATAGGAAAGGGTGCTCTTAAATTTTCCAAGCATTTTACTATTGGAACGTTAACATATATCATTTGTTTCATTGCAGGTGATATTGTTAGTATCGCTGTTGTATAAGCACCTATAGCCATAAATCCAGCATGTCCCAATGAAAATTGTCCTGTAAATCCATTAATAAGATTAAGACTTAATCCTAATATTGCAAATATTGCACATAGATTAAGTATTCTTAATGTAAAATTATCTAAATTGCTTTGGGCAAAGAATATAAATGCTACTACTGCTACCAAAGCTACTAATGTATAAATACTATTTTTTTTCATGCTACACCTTCTCCGCTATTTTTTCACCTGTTAAACCAGTAGGTTTAACTAATAAAATAACAATTAGTAATACAAAGGCAAAAGCATCTCTGTATCCTGTATAAGCTGGGAAAAAAGCAACTAATAAAATCTCTCCCATACCCAAAATAAATCCACCCATTACAGCACCTTTAACATTTCCTATTCCACCAATTACAGCAGCTATAAAACATTTAAGTCCTGGCATAATTCCCATTAATGGAGTTATTTGTTGGAATTTTGATCCCCACATAAGTCCACCTACAGCTGCAAGCATTGACCCTACTCCAAATGTTATTGAAATTGTTCTATTAACATCTATTCCCATTATTCTAGCTGTTTCATAATCTTTTGACACAGCTCTCATGGCCATACCAGTTTTTGTTTTGTTTATAAGGTATAAAAGCCCTATTAAAAATACTATAGTTACTACTGGAATTATAAACGATATAACTTGAATAGATACTGAACCTATTTTTATTACTCTTGCAAATACTTCTGGTACTGGAAACACTTTCGGTAATCCAGAAAAGAATACAGTTGCAACATTTTCTAATAAGAAAGAAGCACCGATTGCTGAAATCAATATAGATATTTTCGGAGCATCTCTAAGAGGTTTATACGTTATTTTCTCTACACCCATTCCAAACAATCCTGTAAACACTATTACAAGAGGGAAAACAATGTACCACGGTAATCCAAATACTGCAACACCCAAAAAAGCAAAATACATAGACATCATAAATATATCCCCATGAGCAAAATTTATAAGTCTTAGTATTCCATACACCATTGTATACCCAATAGCTATTAGCGCATATAAACTACCTAGTGAAATACCATTAGTCATATGCTGAAAAAAAGTTCCTAAATTCATTATTTACACCTCAATTTTTTTTGTTTATTCATAACTATATAATTAACTCAACTTGTGGATTTTTGACTAAATAATAGAACTGCAACTTATGCAGTTGCATCGCATAAGCGTGACGCTTAACCCTATACAAATGAAAGAAAATTATTTTTCCATAATCAATCCAACGTAAGGTTGGTGCGGTGTGCTGCATAAGCACGGTTTTAAGTACTTTTTTTTAATTCATAAATCAAGTAATTAAATAATAAATATTTTTCCACTAAACAATAAAAATATTAAAGGGGAAAATCCCCTTTAATATGATTAAACTTATTTAGTTGGATTTACAGTATCAAGATACTCGAATTTTCCATTTTTAACTTGTTTAATTACTGCACTTTTAATAGCATTTCTA
>JAGNSM010000143.1 GCA_017988045.1 Fusobacteriaceae bacterium | reverse complement strand
TTGGTAAAAAATTGAGAGAATTAAGAGAAGAAGGTTATTTAATATTGGGAAGTGGAAACATAGTTCATAATTTAGGATTAGTAGACTTTCAAAAAGAAAATGGATATGATTGGGCTGAAGAGTTTGATAATGAGATTAAAAACAGTATATTATCTAAAAAAATTGATACAGTTATTAATTTTGAAATTATAAAAAACAATAATTTGGCATTTAGAACCCCAGAACATTTTTTGCCGATTTTATATATTTTAGGGGCAAATCATGAAGAAGATGAAATTATAGTTTTTAATGATAAATGTATAATGGGGTCTCTTTCTATGACTTCGTATTTAATAAAATAAAAACCTAATAAAGTCGCGGAGACACACGAGAAAACGTTGATAAGAAAAAGCTTCATAATATTAGTTTTCAAAAATGAAAAACTAAAAAAAGTTATTTGACAAAATATAGCTCTTATGTTATCATATATAAGCCTTGCAATTTGAGGCGTTACCATATTTTAAATAATATGGGAGGAAAATATTCCGAAGACATAATGGAGGTGTAAAAATGAGAGTAAATATTCAATTAGAGTGTACAGAGTGCAAAAGAAGAAACTATAGCACAAGCAAAAACAAAAAAAACACTCCAGAAAGATTAGAAGTAAGTAAATTCTGTAAATGGGACAACAAAGTAACTCTTCATAAAGAGACTAAAAAATAATTGTAATTAATTAACAAACAGGGCAGTGGCTCAATTGGTAGAGTAACGGTCTCCAAAACCGTCGGTTTAGGGTTCGAGTCCCTACTGCCCTGCCAATTTAATACTAAGGGTGATGCGAATGGCTTCAGTAAGACAAATGTTTGGTGAAGTAAAAAGTGAGTTCAAAAAAGTTAAGTGGCCTAGCAAAGATGAGTCTATTAACGTAACTATTCTTGTTGTAGCACTTAGTGTAGGAGTTGGCATTTACAGTGGTCTTTTTGATTATGTTTTTGCGACTCTGGTTAAGAGATTGGCAGATATTATCGGAGGATAACTATGGAAGGTAAAACCTTAGAAAAAAAATGGTATATCATACATACTTATTCAGGATATGAAAAAAAAGTAATGACAGACTTGGAAAAAAGAATTGAAAGTCTAAATCTGACAGAAAAAGTTTTCAACATTATTGTACCTGAAGAAGAAACTGTAGAGATAAGAAGAGGGAAGAAAAAAGTAATAGCAAGAAAATTATTCCCTGGATATGTAATGGTAGAAATGCTTGTTGAAAAAGAAGTTACCAATGAAGGTATAGGATTTAGAGTTGACAGTGATGCATGGTATGTTATAAGAAATACAAATGGTGTAACTGGGTTTGTAGGAGTAGGTTCTGAACCAACACCTATGGAAGATTCTGAAGTACAAGCGTTATTCAAAAAAATCGGTCTTAAACTTGGACCTGAAGAAATTGAAGAAAAAGCAGAAAAAATAGTACTTAACTTTGAAGTCGGAGACTTTGTTAAAATTATTGACGGCGGTTTCGCAGATGAAGAAGGAAAAGTTGCAAATATTGACTTTGAACACAAAAGAGTTAAAGTCATGATAGAGATGTTTGGAAGAATGACTCCAGTTGAAGTAGGATTTGACGGAGTAAAGAAAGCATAGCTTTCACGTGGGAGAGAAATCATTATAACCACAGATATTACGGAGGTGTAAATTTAAAATGGCAAAAGAAGTAACTGGTAAAATAAAATTACAATTACAAGCGGGAAAAGCTAATCCAGCTCCTCCAGTAGGACCTGCATTAGGACAACATGGTGTTAATATCATGGAATTCTGTAAACAATTTAATGCAAAAACACAAGATAAAATGGGATTTGTAATTCCTGTTGAAATTTCAGTTTATAAAGATAGAAGTTTCTCTTTTATCCTAAAAACTCCACCTGCATCAGATTTAATTAAAAAAGGTGCTGGAATCACATCTGGTTCTGCTAACTCTAAAAAAATCGTTGGAGGAACAATTACTGAAGCGAAATTAAAAGAAATTGCTGAAACAAAAATGGCTGACTTAAATGCTGCATCAGTAGAAGCTGCAATGTCAATGATTAAAGGTTCTGCAAGATCTATGGGAGTTAAAATAGAAGGATAATACTATTGTTGAATAGTTATAATTTAGTGGAAGGGATAACCCGTTTACCACAAAGGGAGGAAAAAAGGAAATGGCAAAACATAGAGGAAAAAAATACTTAGAAATTGCTAAGTTAGTAGATAGAGAAAAATTATATACTATCACTGATGCAGTAGAATTAGTAGCTAAAACTAAAACTGCAAAATTCGTAGAAACAGTAGAAGTAGCTTTAAGACTTGGTGTAGATCCAAGACATGCTGACCAACAAGTTAGAGGAACTGTTGTGTTACCACACGGAACTGGAAAAACTGTAAAAGTATTAGCAATCACTCAAGGTGAAAATGTTCAAAAAGCTTTAGATGCAGGAGCAGATTTTGCTGGTTCAGATGAATTTATCGAAAAAATTGCTGCAGGTTGGATGGATTTCGATTTAGTAATCGCAACTCCAGACATGATGCCTAAATTAGGTAAATTAGGAAGAATATTAGGAACTAAAGGATTAATGCCTAATCCAAAATCAGGAACTGTAACAGCTGATATCACTTCAGCAGTATCTGAATTTAAAAAAGGTAAATTAGCTTTCAGAGTAGATAAATTAGGATCTATCCACGTTCCAGTAGGAAAAGTAGATTTTGATTCTGCTAAAATTGAAGAAAACTTAAAAGCTTTCTTATCTGAAATCATCAGATTAAAACCTTCAGCTTCAAAAGGTGCTTACCTTAGAACTGTAGCTATTTCTTTAACAATGGGACCTGGAATCAAAGTTGATCCATCACTAGTTGGTAAAGAATTAGGATTATAATAGTTATTTAACAAAATTAAATATAATAGACCAAAGACAGTAGGGGCTACGGCTTAATAATCCTACCGAGGTTTTAGTTAATCATAAACTGAAACTTTATTACTTACCTCCGTTGTCTTTGGGTCGGAGGTATTTTATTTGAAGAGGAGGTGAATTTTAGAATGGCAGCAAATCAAGCAAAAAAAGATGCAGTAGCAGAATTAGTAATTAAACTAAAAGCAGCTAAAACAGTTGTATTAGCAGACTATAGAGGTTTAAGCGCAGTGGAAGCTGACGAACTAAGAAAAATTACTAGAGAAGCTGGAGTTGAATATTTCGTTGCAAAAAACAGATTATTCAAATTAGCTCTTGAAGAAGTTGGTTACGAATCAGATTTCGGAACTGATTTAAAAGGAACTACAGCATTCGCTTTATCAAGTGATGCAGTAGCACCAGCAAAAGCTATATTCGATTTCGGTATGGCTAAAAAAGGTAAACTAACTATTAAAGCTGGTTTATTAGATGGTAAAAAAATGACTGCTCAAGAAGTAGAAGCATTAGCTAAATTACCTTCAAGAGATCAATTACTATCTATGGTTTTAAACTCAATGTTAGGACCAATAAGAAAACTTGCATATGTAACTACGGCAATTATTGACAAAAAAGAAGCTTAATTAGTTTCTAATAAAATATCGTGAAAACTTAAAAATTATAGGAGGAAAATAACAATGGCATTCAATAGAGAATCATTTATAGCTGAATTAGAAGCTATGACAGTATTAGAATTAAAAGAATTAGTAACGGCATTAGAAGATCACTTCGGAGTAACTGCAGCAGCACCAGTAGCAGTAGCAGCTGGACCAGCAGCAGTAGAAGAAGAAAAAACTGAATTCGACGTAATATTAGTTGAAGGTGGAGCTTCAAAAATCAACGTAATCAAAGCAGTTAGAGCTTTAACTGGTTTAGGATTAAAAGAAGCAAAAGATTTAGTAGATGCTGGAAACAAAGTTGTTAAAGAAGGAGTTTCTAAAGATGAAGCTGATAAAATCAAAGCTGAATTAGAAGCTGCAGGAGCAAAAGTAGAAGTTAAATAGTTAACATAATAAGGCGCTTCAAAAGAAGTGCCTTATTCACCATAAAAAGAAGAGAATTTGTGAACAGAATAATCTGCTAATGAACGTTTCGCTCTGCGAAACTTTTTATAGTCTTATAAGGAAAGTGATTAATTTTTAATGCGATTGCAGATGTAAATGTGTAATGGTATTAATTATTAATCACTAATTAAAAGTGTGAGGAGTGTGAACTTTAATGGGAAAACTTGTTGAAAGAATAAGTTTCGGTAGAATTCAAGAAAGAGGTATTATGCCTCACTTCCTAGAGTTTCAATTAAACTCTTATGAGGATTTTCTACAAAGTAAAAAAGCACCTAATCAAAGAGAAATTAAAGGATTAGAGCAAGCATTTAGAGAAGTATTTCCAATTGAATCATCAAATGGAGGAGATATTAAGTTAGAATACATGTGGTATGAACTACATGATAATGACGCTCCGTTAAATGACGAATTAGAATGTAAAAAAAGAGGTAAAACATATTCAGCAGCATTAAAAGTTAAATTAAGACTTATTAACAAAAAAGCTGGAAATGAAATACAAGAATCGTTAGTATATTTTGGAGAAATTCCTTTAATGACAGAAAGAGCAACTTTCGTTATTAATGGAGCTGAAAGAGTAGTTGTATCACAATTACATAGATCACCAGGAGTATCTTTTAACAAAGAAGTTAATATTCAAACAGGAAAAGATCTTTATACAGGGAAAATTATTCCTTACAAAGGAACTTGGCTTGAATTTGAAACAGATAAGAATGACTTCTTAAATGTTAAAATTGATAGAAAGAAAAAAGTTTTATCTACAGTTTTCTTAAAAGCAGTAGAGTTTTATAATTCTAATGACCAAATTATGGATGATTTCTTAGAAGAAAAAACGATTAATTTAAGAGAAAAAATAGTTAAATATAATAATACTGAAGAATTAATATCTAAATTAAGAACAGATATTGAAGGTTCATTCTTAAAAGAACCAATAGTTGACGAAGAAACTGGAGAAATCTTGTTTGATTCACAAAAACATATTGATGAAGAGTTTATCAATTATATTGTTGGTAAAGGAATTGAAACAATAAATTACTGGGAAGTAAAACCAGAAGATAAAGTAATGGCTAATGCATTATTACATGATGCAACTGTAAACTCTGATGAAGCGGTTTTAGAAGTATTTAAAAAATTAAGACCAGGAGATTTAGTAACAGTAGATTCTGCTAGATCACTTATAAGACAAATGTTTTTCAACCCGCAAAGATACGATCTTGCACAAGTTGGAAGATATAAAA
>JAGNSM010000003.1 GCA_017988045.1 Fusobacteriaceae bacterium | reverse complement strand
TTTAATTACTTTTGCAAAAATAATAGCTCCAGGTTTTATTTCTCTACTTTCACTATTCTTTAAAATTGCAGCTTCTGCATTTTTCATCGCTATATTTTGAAACATTTTTAGCATCTCTTTCACCCCCATTAAAGTAGTTGATAATTAGTAGGGATTTCCTGTTGGGAAATCCTCTGTTTATTTTAAAATTACTAACTCCTAATTCCTAATTGTCTTTTAATATTTTCTTCAAAAAAGTTTTTCTATGAATATCTGTCGCTCCTAACTCCAGTATTTTTTCTCTATGAAGTTTAGTTCCATATCCTTTGTGTTTTTCAAATCCATATTCAGGATATTTCTCTGCAACTCTCAACATAATTCTATCTCTCGTAACCTTTGCAATAATACTGGCAGCAGCAATACTAAGACTTTTGGAGTCCCCTTTTACAACAAATTTTTGCTCTCCACTATATTCTCTTATAAGTTGATTCCCATCTACCAAAACCAATCCCTTTTCTTCCAAATCTTCCAAAGCTCTTCTCATTGCTAAGAAATTTGCATTTAGAATATTCATAGAGTCAATCTCTTCTACCGTTGCTATCCCCACTCCTATTTTGCACTTTTCTATAATTACATCAAATAAAGCTTCTCTTTTTTTCTCATTAAGTTTTTTAGAGTCATTTATCGTTTCAAACTCTTCAAAATATTCATCTATTATTACTGCAGCTGCAACTACAGGCCCTGCAAGAGGCCCTCTTCCAGCTTCATCTATTCCAATTATTACTCTGCCAAACTCTTTATCAAATTCATACAAATTATTCATGTTTCTCCTTCTATTCTCGACAAGTTATGTATAAAATATAACTTTTATTTTAAGTTTTTCAGATTATTTCACAAATAACATTATTTTTTATGAAAATAATTAAAATTCATTTTTAATCAATCCTAGTTTTTTTAATGAATCTTTAAAATCTACAGGTAATTTTCCTATCAAATCCAAATTTTCTCCTGTTATCGGATGTGTAAATACAAGCCTGTAAGCATGGAGCATTTGCCTTTTTGCATAATCATTCCCTTTTCCATAAACCATATCACCTTCAATAGGATAACCTATATGTTTCATATGAACTCTTATTTGATGAGTTCTTCCTGTTTCTATATCTACTTGAACTAGTGTATGTTTAAGTCCTCTATCCAAAACTTTATAATTTGAAATAGCTATTTTCCCATTTTTTTCTACTACAGCCATTTTTTTTCTATCATTTGGATTTCTACCTATTATAGTTTCTATTCTTCCTTCATCTTTTGAAACAGAACCTTTAACTATAGCTAAATATGTTTTTTTTATCGTTTTATCCTTAAACATATCCACAAGCTTTACATGAGCGTCATCATTTTTTGCCACAACTATAAGACCACTAGTATCTTTATCTAATCTATGAACAATTCCAGGTCTTATTACTCCATTTATACTTGATAAATCCTTTATATTATAAAGTATCGCATTTACTAATGTCCCTGTATAATTTCCAGGTGCTGGATGAACTACCATATTAGCACTTTTATTTATTACCAATAAATACTTATCTTCATAAACTATGTCTATTGGTATGTTTTCAGGTACAACATCTAATTCTTCTGGTTCTGGAATACAAACTTTAATTATTTCATTCCCTTTTAATTTTTGACCAGCTTTAATTTTTGTCTTTCCTTCTACGCTCACATTCCCATCATCAATAAGAGTTTGCAAATATGACCTAGTAATTTCCTCT
The DNA here is from genome assembly GCA_017988045.1 of Fusobacteriaceae bacterium. Classification (GTDB taxonomy): domain Bacteria; phylum Fusobacteriota; class Fusobacteriia; order Fusobacteriales; family Fusobacteriaceae; genus JAFGUR01. Next base: position 39,756 of record JAGNSM010000003.1, on the reverse strand, counting down.
ATATTTTCACTTACAAAACTATCTAATCTTTTCCCTTTATCTTCTACCATAACTTCCAAAACTATTTCTTCCTTCTCCATTTTTACCTCATTTCATTATATATATCAATAAATTATATATAAATTTTAATTTTAAGTCAAAGTAATCTATATTTATTTTAAAAAACTAGTAATAAAAAAAGCCAGTCAAAGACTGGCCAAGTTAATTTATTATATTAGAAAGTGATTTTACCATCAATAATATCTTTTCTAATTTGTTCTAATTTAGCAATATTTTCTGCACCAATAATATCTTTAGTGAATTCGAAATCAGTAGTTCCTACTCCACCTTCAGCAACTCCAAGTCTTTGTTCTCCAGCTTTGAATGTTCCTTCTTTTACTGCTTTGATAGTGTTATAAACAGCTATATCAACATTTTTAACCATTGATGTTAAAACAGTCCCTTTTGCTTTTGAATCTTGGTTAGAATCTACTCCTATAGCAAATACTTTAGCTTCTACCGCTGCATCTATAACACCTTTCCCTGTTCCACCAGCAGCATGATAAACTACGTCTGCTCCTTGTTTAATTAAAGAAAGAGCATTTTCTTTTCCTCTAACAGGATCGTTAAATGGATTTGAACCAGAAGTATATAAAGAACCAACTTTAATACTAGGATTTACATATTTTGCTCCCATTTCATAACCTTTTTGGAATTTTTGAATTAAAGGAATTTCCATTCCTCCAACAAATCCAACATTTCCAGTTTTTGACATCATAGCTGCTAGTGCTCCCACTAAGAATGACCCTTGGTCTTCAGCAAATAATAATGAAGCTACATTTGGTAAAGCACTAACTTCATCAATTAGAGCAAATTTAACATCTGGGAAATCTTTTGCTACTTTTTCTGTAGCATCTTTCATTAAGAATCCTGTAGCAATTACTAAATCGTATCCTGCTTCAGCGTATTCTCTTAAGTAACCTTCATCTTCAGATGGAGATGCAGGTTCAACGTATTTAAACTCAATTCCTAAATCTTTTTGTGCCATTTCTAATCCTCTGAAAGCTGAGTCATTAAATGATTCGTCCCCTAAACCACCTATTGATAATACTATCCCAACTTTTAAAGGTTTTGCTTCTGTAGTTTTTGGTGCTTCTGCAGCTTCTTTCTTACTACCACAAGCTGTCAAAACTACCATAGCCAACATTGCTAAAAGCATTAAAACTTTTTTCATTACATTCCTCCTTGTATATTTTGTTTATCACTAACCACCAAAAGTATACACTCTTTTTAATAAGATTTCAACTTAATCTTAATTATTTTCAGACTTTTTAATATGTTTTGTTCGATATTTAACGACTTTATTCCAATTATAAATACTTTCAATTTTTTAGCTATTCTGATAAAGGTAATGTAAACTCTATTTTTGTTCCTTTATCTAAAATACTCTCGCAAGAAATTTCTTCTCCAATCATATCTATAATATTTTTTACTATAGTAAGACCTAATCCTAAACCTTTAGCTTTATATTCATAAAGTCCTGAATGATGATGATTTTCTTCTCCACCTACAAATAGGGCTTTATACATATTATTTTTTTCATACTCGTTCATTCCTACACCTTCATCAATTATACTTACTAAAGCCTTACCATTTTTTTTACTAATAGTCATCTTTATTTCAGCGCCATCTTTTGAAAATTTTATTGCATTCATTAACAAATTAAACAAAATAAATTCAATGACTTTATTTTTGTCTATATACAAATATTCTATATTTTCATGATTGATTATAATTAGAGATTGATTTCTTTTTAATAAAAATATTTCTATTTTTTGAAAAATTTCTTTAAAAATTTCATCTACAGTATAGTAATTTCTTTTTACTACTAAACTATCTTTTATTTCTGAAGTCGCAAATACTTCTAACATTTGTTCTATGAGAATATTTAATCTTCCCGCAGCATTTTGTAATCCTTGAGCAATTTTTTCTGGCTCTTTTGCTTTTCCACTAGCAAGTAAATCAGCATATGCACCTATTATTGTTCCTGGCGTACGAAGTTCATGACTGGATATCACCAAGAATTTTTTATTCAAAGCATTGGCTTCCATTAGTTTTTTATTACTGATTAAAAGTTCATTATTTTTTTGTTGTAATTGCATGTATAGATTTGCACTTTTTAGTAAATTATTTGAGTGAGAAATAAAAATATCTATTATTTTCTCATTCACTAATAAATCTCTATTGTATTTAAAAACCCCTATTGCACCATTAATATCACAATAATTTTTATCACAAAAAAAATTTACATAAATTTTAGTACTATCTATAACATAACTTTTATTCTCAACTACTCTATCTTTCAATTCCTCAAAAGCTAAGCAGTCTTCTCCTAACTCTCCCCATCTAAAAACTTCATTTTCCATAACAAGATAAGCTTTTTCACATTTAATAATTTTCATAAACTCTTCTGCTATAGTTTTATAAACAACCTTTAGTGAAAATACTATACTTTTTTCAATTTCACTAATTCCACACATAACTTCTTCCAAATTTTGTTTACTATACTTTATTAATTGCAGTTGGTTCTTCACTTTTTGCTCTAAAGACCATTTTGTAGTTAATGATAGTATAACTTGAAGGATTTCTTCTTTTTCAAAAGGTTTTTTTAAATAAAGAAGTTTTTCTGGTTTACCTATTTTATTCACCAGTTCTTCTCTTTTTATATCAGTATATGCTGTAATTATTATAATCTCTATATTAGAATCAATTTTTCTAATTTCTTGAGCTGTCTTAAGTCCATCCCATCCAGGCATTCTCATATCTACAGTTACTACAGAATACGGTTCTCCCTCTTCCAATGCTTTTTTTACAAGTTTATATCCCGTTTCCCCATCAAGAGCTGTATGAACATCATAAGTTTCTTTCTCTTTTGACTCTTCTTTAAAAAAATCATTAACTAAATCTTTCATTTTATTATTTATATTAGATAAATTATCTTCGCCTGCAAGAAGTTTTTTTAAACTATTTAAAATTTCTTCTTGATCATCAATAAGTAAGATTTTTTTATTTATTTCCAAACTAATTCAACTCCTGCAAAACTAAATTTTCACCACTAATAAAGTTATGTCATCTACTTGCTCATACCCTTCTCTAAAATTATCAACTTCTTTTAGTATTTCTTCTTTTATACTCTGAGCACTCTTATAGCTATTTTCTAATAATACCCTTTTTAATCTTTCTATACCAAACAACTCTTTATTGGCATTTTCTGCTTCTGTAATTCCATCAGTATAATAAAGAAGTACATCCCCTTCATTTAATACTATTTTACCTAATTTATACTTATACCCTTCTAAAAATCCTATTGCTGTTCCTTTTACGTTTTCTTCTTCTACCCTAATCTCTTTTGCTTTATAAACTAGCAGTGGATTGTGTCCTGCATTTGAATATGTTAAAGTTTTTGTTTGATTATTAAAATGACTATGAAATATTGTAACAAACATCTCTTCACTCATATCTTTACACATAAAATAATTAAGTTTGATAAGCATATCATCTACAGAATTATATGTATGACAAAGAGATTTTAGTGTAGCTCTTATACTGGTCATTAAAAGTGCAGCTGGTATCCCTTTTCCACTTACATCCCCTATAGTCAAAAATAAAGACGTATCATCTATAAAATTATAATCATAATAGTCTCCCCCAATTTCTTTAGCAGGCTTAAAATATTCGGCCAAATCCAAAGCAAAACTTATTTTCAATTCTTTGGGTAGAAGATTTTTTTGAATATTCGCGGCTATAGATAATTCTTTTGCTATTCTCTCTTTTATTGCAAGTTCAGAATACATAATTGAATTGTTAAGAGCTATGGCTACTTGCATAGCCAAAGCAGAAATAGTTTCTGAGTTTGCCTCTTCTAAATTATCTTCCTCATCATTAGTATTGCTAATAATGTAAATTACCCCTACATCTTTTCCCTTAACAGAAAGTTTTGAATAAACTGCTTTTTCATCTTTTTCTTCTATATCATTTACTATTCTTTCATACAAGCTATCTTTATCCAAAGTTTTAGTATTTACTCTATAATCTCTTACACCCTTTATGTTCCCTTTAAAAATTTTATTTACTAACCTATCATCTTCCCAAAGGTAAAGTGCAATCTTTTTTACATCTGCCAAAACAAAATAAGCATCCATTATGATTCCAATTATTTTATCCAAATCAAGCTCTGATAAAACCGTTTGGCTTATAGCATTTAGCTGAGATAGTGAATTTACTCTTTTTTCTAGTATTGTATTTGAATACTCTAGTTCTGTAGTTTTTGCTAATACACTTTTATAGGCCAAATTAAGCTCTCTTTGATAAACATTTATCTCTTTAATTGAATCATTCAATGCTTTTTCTTGCTCTTTTATATCTTTTATAAGTTCTTCATATTCGTCTTTTAGTTCATCTCTAATAACCGGATTTTCTTCTCGATTAAATATGCTATGAATTAAACTATCTAACTCTTCCAATGCACTTTCATTTTGTCTTTTAAAAAATAATCCACCTATTATTAGTGCAAAAACTAGAGTAATGGCTACTCCCATTATTTTTTACCCCCTAGTATTTCTGTTAAAACTATATTATCTTTCAAATTAATCATGTTTTTCAATTCAATATCTGTTACTACTACATTGAACTCATAATCTTCATAACTCTTTATTTTACTAGAACCACCTATTAAGAAAATGTATGAACTTCCCAAATTCTTATATCCTTCATACAAATTATTCTCTATAAAAACTATTTTATTATTAATTTTATATTCCTCTTTTACCAAAGCTTTTACATCATCGTCTTTAATCCCTTTGATATAAATAGGTATCGTGTAATTATTTAGTTTTTTATCAAAATTACTGCTATTTTTCAAAGTAAATTCTCGATTATCCCAATATAATTCTTCTGTTTTTTGAGCATAAGGATTGTTTAGTTCCAATACAAATTGAAGGTCTATATCCTTTAAAAGTTGAACATTTTCACGTCTTGTTTCTTTTAGTTCATCCACTAACTCTGATTTTTCTCTTTCAGAATATAATTTATTTTTATCAAAGTTTTCTACTTTTCCTAAATAATTCAATAAATAATTGATTTGAATATTCAAATATTCTTGAGTAGAACCCTCATATTTGTCAATTCTATCTCCATAGCTTTCTAGTAAAAACTTCATCTCAGTATCACTTAATGTTGATGCTGCTTTATCATATATCTTTTCCTCTTCCAATAAAGAAATCGTTTCTAAAGATTTTAAATCTGCATAAAATGATTCATTTATCAAAAAGTTTATCTTCTTATCTTTTAAATAGTATTTTTTAAGTAGTACATTAAATTCTTTAAAGAATTCTTGTTTTTCTTCCAAATTAAACGGATAAATAATCCTATAAAGTGGAACTTCATGAACTCCTTTTGGCAAAGTTTTTTCATTATAAGAAGCTTTTAAAACTTCATTTTTTCTAAGTACTATATCTCTTGTACAAGCTGTAAATAAAACTAAAACTATTAATACATAAATTACTTTTTTCATTAAACCATTAACCTCATAATATAAATTAGCGAATTTTCTCTTTCGCTTAAATCTAATCTTTCAAATTTGTCTGCTTCTTCTATATCTACAACTGGTCTAAAAGGATTGTCTGTTACTCTCACTACTTTAGCTCTAAGACCATTATTAAGCCTTACAAAAGAACCTATAGAGAATAAACTCATATTTTCAAGAAGTTTTTTCACTATATTCGTATCTACTTGTTTGGCACTCATTTGCATTAAATATGTTATAACTTCTTTTGGATCTTTCGCTTCTCTATATTCTCTATTAGAAATAAGAGCTGTATAAATATCTGCTATACTAACTATTCTTACTATTTCTGGCAATTCTTCCCCTCTTACCTTATTAGGATAGCCTTCTCCATCTACTCTTTCGTGATGATGTTTTGCTGCTAATCTAACTTCTTCTTCTTCGTTCTTTAGCATCTCAGCACCTTTAGCTGTATGACTTCTGATTAATAACAACTCTTCATCTGTTAATTTTTCTTTTTTATTTAGAATTTTTTTGTCTATCGAAAACATTCCAATATCATGGAGTAAACTAGCTTTCCCCAATAACCCTAATTTTTCTTCTGAATACCCAAGTTTTTTCCCTATACTCAATGCTATTATTGTACTCTTAATGGAATGTTCGTAAAGATAGTTTCCTTCTTCTCTCATACTTAAAAGAGTCAAAAAAATATCACTATTCTTTTCCAAATTGTGTAAAGTACTAGAAACTACTGAATTAATTATTTTTTTATCAATTTCTTTATCAATAGCTTTTGAAAAAAGAGCTTTAGTTTTTTCTACAGTTTCAATATATACTTTTTTAAACTCTTCCTTTATTTTCTTTTCTTGCTCTTTTACTTCTCTAAGTTTAATCTCTTTTTCACTAACAATATCTACTTCATGTATATTGTATTTTTTTAAACTTTCTATATGTTTTTCTGTTAATTTTTGTCCTCTATCCATCAATACTAGACCACTTGAAAATACTGCATTTTTTAAAATCATTCCCTCTCGCAAATCTAACACTTTGACTTTCATTTGTCCCCCTTCTCTAACTCGGATTCTACGATTTCATTAATTTTATAAATATCAAATGGTTTTGGTATAAATCCTTCTACCTTCAAATTCATATTTTTTATAACACTTTCCATGTTATGAAAGGCACTTATCAAATATACTGGTGTGTTTGGATATAAATCTTTAATCTTTGGAAGTATATCTAGTCCATTTGTATTTGGAAGTTGTATATCCAAGAATACTAAAGATATTTCTTCTTTTTCCAAAATTTTTAGACCTTTTTCAGCTCTTGCAGCCTCAAAAAATCCATAATTCATGTCCATTATTATTTCTTTCAAAAGTGCTCTTACTGTACTTTCATCATCAATTACTAAAATATTTTTAATTTTGAACATCCCCCTTTAAATATTTTTGTAAATTCTCAATTATTCTTTCAGGCAATATTTCCTTAAGTTCTTCATAAGTAGCTTTTTTTATTTCTGCTACACTTCCGAATTTCTTAAGCAAATTTTTCTTTCTTTGTTCCCCAATACCTTCTATTTTATCAAGTTCGCTACTTATTACTCTTTTACTTCTTAATTTTCTATGATAAGTTATCCCAAATCTATGAGCTTCATCTCTAAGTCTTTGCAATATTTTTAAAGTCTCTTCACGTTTGCTAAAAATATAAGGTTCACTCTCACCTAGCTTAAATATCTCTTCTTCTCTTTTTGCTATACTTATAAGTTCAATTTTTCCATAAAGCCCCAAATTATAAATTATCTGTCCACAGGCATTTAACTGTCCTTTTCCTCCATCTATAAGAAGTAAATCTGGATAATCTTTTTCTTCCAGTTTGCTAAATCTTCGTGTCATTACTTCTCTCATCATTTCGAAGTCGTCTGGAGTAGATTTTGTTCTAATTTTAAACTTTCTATATTCAGAATTTTTATTTTTCCCATCTATGGCTACAGACATTGAAGCTACCGCATCAGCCCCTTGGATGTTTGATATATCATAGCACTCTATTCTTCTTGGGTATTTTTTTAATCCCAATGTTTTGTATAAATTAATTAAGGCTTCTTCTACCACTTTTTTACTACTATAATATTTTTCCATATCTTTTTCCAAATTAAGCAGAGCCATTTCTAGCAATTCTTTTTTTCTACTCTTGATTTTAGGAAAATAAACTTTTACTGCTCCCTCTGATTTTGCTTTTATCCATGCATTTATTAACTCCTCAAAACTTTCCAATTCATCTTGAAATACTAGATTTTTTGGAATCGGATGCTTTGAGTAAAAATCTGTTACTATATTAATAAAGAGCTCTTCTTTATAAAGCTCGTCTATTTCTTGATTAAATGATAGTTTCCCTACTATTTTACCTTCTCTTACGGTTAAAACGCAAATAAAAAGTCTAAGATTTTCTAATTTATAAACAAAAATATCCTCATCAAGATTTTTTCCCAACTCAGAAATCTGATTTTGTTTAAGTTTTTCTAAATCTCTTATCTTTTCTCTATATTGTATTGCTTTTTCAAAATCCATATTTTCACTGGAAAGCTCCATACTATTCTTATAAAATTTAATTACTTCTTTTACATCGCCTTTTAAGAACTCTCTTAACTCTTTTAAAGTTTCTGTATACTCTTTTTCTATATCTTTATATACACAGGGTCCCAAACATAATTTCATATGATATTTCAAACAAGGTCTGTCATATTTTTTATTCATATCTCTATTACAGTCTCTAATAGGAAATGTTTTTTTTAGAACTTTCATCCAACCATATATTCCTTGAGGATAAGGACCAAAATAATTGGCGCTTTTATCCTCAAAAGATTTTGTTGTTCTTATAATGCTCAATTTTGGAAACAGTTCCTTACTTATTTTTACATATGGATATGTTTTTTCATCTTTAAGAAGAATATTGTATTTTGGTTGATGTTTTTTTATCAAATTATTCTCTAAAATAAGCGCATCAATTTCTGAATTACAAATAATATATTCTATTTTTTCTACTTTTTTTACTAATTCTCTAGTTTTATTATCTTCGTGTTCTCTATTAAAATAAGAGCTAACTCTCTTTTTAAGATTTTTAGCTTTACCTACATATATTATTTCGTTATCTTTTTTCATGAGATAAACTCCCGGACTCTCCGGAAATTCTCTAATTTTTTCTAACATTTTTATCCCCAACTATCTTTAGGTTGATATTTTTATTTCTCAATATCTCTATGGTGTTTTATTACTTCAAAATCATTGCTTTTACCATAATAATCATATAACTCATTAACAAAAGTTACAGACCTGTGTTGCCCTCCACTACATGCAATTCCTATTGTAAGATGTGATTTACCCTCTTTAATATATTTGGGAATTAAATAATCTAACATATCTGTAAGTTTCACAAAAAATTCTTTGCTCTCATCAAAGCTCATTACATAATCACGGACTTCTCTGTCATTTCCTGTTTTCTCTTTAAGCTCTGGTATATAATAAGGATTTGGTAAAAATCTCAAATCAAATAATAAGTCCATAGAAATAGGCAATCCATATTTAAATCCAAAAGAGAATATACTAAGTGTAAGTTGCTTTTCTCCACTTTCTACAAACTCTTCCAAACTAGCTATTAATCCCTTTGCTGAAAGTTCTGATGTGTCTATAACATAGTTCGCTACTAACCTTAATTCTTTTAATCTCTTTTTTTCTTCCAAAACTTTCTCACTAAGAGTGCTAAACTCTCTTACTGGATGCTTTCTTCTTGTCAAATTAAATCTATTTAAAATCACTTCACATTTTGCATCTAAATAAAGAATTTTATAAGAAATTCCCATTTTTTTTAGCTCATCTAAAGAATTAAACACTTCAGACAGATTTTCCCAAGATCTAAAATCAATTACAACTGCTAATTTAGGCACTTTTTTCTTATTATCTTTATAAGTTTCACAAAGTTTTGGTAAAAAAACTACAGGTAAATTATCTATAGCTAGATAGCCTCTATCTTCAAAAAAATTGATAGCCGTTGATTTCCCTGCTCCTGCGATTCCTGTTATTATAAGTAATTCTTCTGTCATAACTATTCCCCCAACAAGCTATTTCCAGCTTGATTAAACACTAATAAATATTTTCTAAGTAATAGCCAAAAGGCGGATAAACAAATCCGCCTTATTCTGCTACTTCTATATCTTGTAAAATTTCTTTTTCTTCATCAGAAAGAATTTTTCCAATATCAAGTAATATTAATAATCTATTTTCCATTTTAGCTATTGCATTAATAAATTTTCCATTTACTCCTGCTACTATTTTTGGTGGTTTTTCTATCAATGTTGCTGGAACCTTTTCTACTTCTGAAATTTGGTCAACCATTACACCAAATAATACATCGTCTGATTTCAGAATTAAAATTTTCCAGTTTTCATTAACTTCTTCTTCTGGTAATCCAAATCTTTTTCTCATATCTATAATAGGTATTATTTTACCTCTTAAATTTACAATTCCTTGAACAAAGTCAGGTGTATTGGGAATTTCTGTTATTTCTGTCATTTTAACAATTTCTTGAACTTGTAAAATTGGTACTCCATAGTAAGCCTTATTTAACATAAATACTACTGCTTGTAAATCCTCAACTGCTTTTTTTACTTGATCCATATTATTCCCTCCTAGTTTTTAGGCAAATCTATTTACATTCTGTCAACAGTTTTAATTCCTAATAATTCTAATCCATCTTTAATAACTTTTCCTGTTCTTTCTGCCAGTAGAAGTCTTGATTTTAACATAACTCCATCTTCTTCTCTTAGTATCGGTATTGCATTATAAAAAGTATTAAATTTCTTAGCTGTTTCAAATATATAATCTGCTACTAAATTTGGTTTATAACTATTTGCTGCACTTATTACAACATTTGGAAATTGTAAAAGAGCTAGTGCCAATGTTCTTTCTGTCGCTTCTTTTAGTATTATTTTGTCTCCCAAATCATTAATATTTTGTTCTTTTGCTTTCTTAAGAAGACTTTGCACTCTTGCGTACACATATTGTAAATATGGCGATGTGTTCCCTTCAAAGCTTAAAATTTTATCCCATTCAAATATTATTGCAGATTGTCTGTTTTGTGATAAGTCTGCATATTTTACTGCCCCTACACCTACTATTTCCGCAATGTTTTGTTTTTCCTCTTCTGAAAGTAAAGGATTTTTTATATTAACAATTTCATATGCTCTTTTTACTGCTTCATCTAATAAATCTGTAAGTTTTATTACATTCCCTTTTCTACTCGAGAATATTCCATCTGCAAATCTCATAATTCCAAACCAAATATGTACTCTTTCTTCATCCCATCCTAGTTTTTCAGCTATTTTAAAAACTTGTCTAAAATGGTCTTGCTGTCTTTCATCTGTAACATAAATAATTTTATTTATATCATATTTACCTTTTCTATATTGAATTGTTGCTAAATCACTTGTTGCATAAAGAAATGCTCCATCAGTTTTTTGAACTATACACGGATGTAAATTTTCTTCTTCCTCAAAAAATACTACTTGAGCTCCATTATCTTCTTTAGCTAACCCATTTTCTTTAAGTATTTTTATAATTCCAGGCATCATGTCATTATAAAATGATTCTCCATTATAAGTATCAAAGCTTATTCCTAATCTGCTATAAACTTTATCATATTCTTCTAACGAAACTTTTATAAACTCTTTCCAAAGTTTAGTATTTCTCTCGTCACCTTGTTGAAGTTTAGCTAACTCTTCTCTAGCCAAATCTTCTAAACTTGGATTTTCTTCTGCTCTATTAGAAAACTCTACATAGATTCTTTCTAATTCTTCTATCGCATCAGCTTTATATGCTTCTTCATTTAGCCAGTTATCATAACCTACAATTAGTTTACCAAATTGCGTTCCCCAATCTCCAATATGATTATCTGCTACAGTTTTATAGCCCAAGTATTTATAAATTCTTTTAATAGAATCTCCAATAACAGTACTTCTTAAATGCCCTATGTGCATTCTTTTAGCAATATTTGGCGATGAATAATCTATAATTAAATCTCCATTTTTATTTATAAAATCAAAGTTAAATTTATCTTGTCCTATTTTAGCTATTTTTCCTGATAAATATTCATTTTTTATAAAAATATTAATGAATCCAGGTCCTGCAATTTCTAATTTATCTATAATTTCATTATTTTCTAGGTTATCCAAAACAGTTTGAGCTATACTTCGTGGATTTGATTTTAAAGCTTTAGAGTTTACCATTGCAAAGTTAGTTTGGTAGTCTCCAAATTTCTCATTATTAGTTGCTTGTATTTGTACAGCAACACATTCCACTTCTGGGTATATTTTTTTTACAGTATCTAAAAATATACTTTCAATCTCTTTTTCAATTAATCTCATCGTTTCAGCTCCTAAACTTTTTTTAAATACCAAAAATTAAGAATAAAGACTTCCTTTATTCTTAATTTTTAAATTTTTTTATCTTAATTTTAATAATTAATTATCACTAACTAAGAATTACAAAGTAATTCCTAACTACTAATTCTTAATTTGAATTAGTTGCCCCAGACTGGGTTCTCATATAGTCTCTGGTCCGTAAACCAAAACTACGTGGTAGCCAGTTTTATATGACATACAGGGTTCGTATATGCGGACGCATATCGTAACGTACTGAATTGCCCTATAAAGTGCCAGCCCCAATTTAAAAATTGTTAGGCCAGAATTATATTGTATTAGAGCCTCAGTCTCGGGACTTATATATATGTTATATAGGATAATCTACAAAAAATCAACCTTTATTTTATCTCAAAACCCTTTAAAGCCTTGGGACTTTGTTATTTCAACAGATAAAAAACTAATTTTTTATTGGTTAGATTTTTTCTCAGCAGTCGATTTCAATCTTAACTCTTCTAATTGAGATTCTTCTACATAACTAGGCGCTTCTGTCATTAGACATTGCCCTTTATTTGTCTTAGGGAAAGGAATTACATCTCTTATTGACCCTTCTCCAAGAAGTACCATAAGGAATCTGTCTACACCATAAGCCATTCCTCCATGAGGTGGTGCACCATATTTAAATGCTTCTAGGAAGAATCCAAATTTCTCTCTAGCTTCCTCTTGTGACATTCCTAATAATGCAAATATTTTCTCTTGAACTGTCTCTTGATGAATTCTAAGACTTCCTCCACCAATTTCATATCCATTCAGAACCATATCATAAGAAACTGTTCTTACTTTTTCAGGAGCAGTTTCTAATAAATCTATATCTTCTGTTTTTATTGCAGTAAATGGGTGATGTTGAGCTTTATATCTATTCTCTTCTTCAGACCATTCTAATAACGGGAAGTCTACAACCCATAAGAATTTAAATTCATTTTCATCATATAATTTTAGTTCTTTACCTAATTTATTTCTTAATGCTCCTAACGTATCATAAACAACTTTTGCTTTATCTGCTACGAAAAATAAGATATCTCCATCTTTTGCATCAAATTTAGCAACTATTTCATTTATTTCTTCAGCAGTAAGGAATTTTGCTATTGGAGATTTAATTTCTCCACCTTCTACCTTCATATATGCTAGTCCTTTAGCACCGTATATTTTAGCAAACTCTGTTAATTCATCTATTACTTTTCTAGAGAATTTTTCAGCTACACCTTCAGCTTTTATACCTCTTAAATATCCTCCAGCTTCTACCGTATCTTTAAATGCTTTAAACTCACAATTTCTAGCTAATTCAGATAAATCTTCTATCATCATTCCAAATCTAGTATCTGGCTTATCAGAACCATATTTATCCATAGCAAATTGATAAGTAATCTTATCAAAATCATAAGCTATTTCTGTTCCTGTAACATCCTTTGTAACTTTTTTAGCTAGTGCTTCCATCGTGTCCATAAACTCATTTTCAGTTATGAAAGACATCTCAATATCAAGTTGAGTAAATTCTAATTGTCTATCGGCTCTAAGATCTTCATCTCTAAAGCATTTAGCAACTTGATAGTATTTTTCTACTCCACCAATCATCAAAATTTGTTTGAATAACTGTGGAGATTGAGGTAATGCAAAGAATTTACCTTCATTCGTTCTTGATGGAACTAAAAAATCTCTAGCACCTTCAGGTGTTGATTTTGTTAATATTGGAGTATCTATATCTAAGAATTCTTTGTTATTCAAAAATTCTCTCATTGCAAATAGCATTTTATTTCTTTTAATTATATTATTTAACATTCTCGGTCTTCTAATATCAAGGTATCTGTAAGTTAATCTCATATTTTCGCTCAAATTAACCTCATCTGATATTTCAAAAGGAAGTACTGCTGATTTATTAATAATTTCTAATGAATCTGCAAATATTTCTATATTTCCTGTTGGAATATTAGGATTTTTACTATATCTTTCTGTTACTACTCCAGTTACTGTAATTACATATTCAAACTTTAATGAACTAGCAAGTTCTACAAGTTCTGCGCTTACTTTTTCAGGATTAAAAACTATTTGAGTTTTCCCATATCTATCTCTTAAATCAACAAATATAAGCCCTCCAAGGTCTCTTCTGTTGTCAACCCATCCGCTTAACTTTACTTCTTCTCCAATATTACTTTCTCTAAGTTCCCCTAGATTATGCGATCTATAATGCATTATATTCCTCCAAAAATCAATTAGTATTTTAATAGAATTTATTGGGCTCTGCCCAAACCCGCCAGTAACGATTGCTGGACACCAAATCAAATTTTGCATTGATTTTATTTGCGTCCAACACCATATCGACGAGGACATACATGTAATCCGTGAATTATTTTTTCAATATATTTAATATTTCATTAATATCATATTTTTCTTGAGTTCCAGTTGCAAAATCTTTTAACACAATTTTACCTTCTTTTACTTCATCTTCTCCCAAAATAAGAACTTTTGTAGCTCCTACCTTATCTGCTCTTTTCATTTGAGCCTTCATTGATTTTTCTTCATATTCAAGAACTACTTGTAGTCCATTATTTCTTAAATTTTGAGCTACTTTGAACGCTTCTGTTTTAGTTTCAGCTCCAAGCCATACTATAACAAATTTTTCTTTATCATCAAGGGCTTTATCTCCTAATAACAGCATAATTCTTTCTACACCCATTGCAAATCCAAATGCAGGAGTTTCTTTTCCACCCATTTGCTCAACTAAAGTATCGTAACGTCCCCCCGCCAAAACAGTCCCTTGTGACCCAAGTTTATTTGTTACTATTTCAAAAACCGTATTACTGTAGTAGTCTAAACCTCTTACAAGATTACTGTTTTCAACATATTTAACTCCAAAAATATCAAGATATTCTTTTACTGTATTAAAATGTTTCAACTCTTCTTCATTCAAATAATCAGTTAAAATAGGTGCTCCTTTAACCTCTTCTTTGCATTTTTCAACTTTACAATCCAATACTCTTAGAGGATTATTTTCATATCTATTTTGACAATCACTACATAAATTATCTTTTTTAGGTGTTAAATAATTTATTAGCGCTTCTCTATATTTTGTTCTTGATTCTTTTCCGCCAATAGAGTTTATTTGTACCTCTAATTCTTCTATTCCTAATTTCCCTAAAAATTCATATGCCATAGAAATAATTTCTGCATCTAGCACAGGGTCTTTTTTCCCAAGTACTTCTACCCCAATTTGATTAAACTCTCTATATCTTCCTGTTTGAGGTCTTTCGTATCTAAACATTGACCCATGATAATACCATCTCGTCACATCTTCTGTAGCAAATATTTTATGCTCCAAATATGCTCTAACTACTGCTGCTGTTCCTTCTGGTCTTAGCGTACAGCTTCTACCACCTCTATCTTCAAAAGTATACATCTCTTTGGAAACTACATCTGTTCCCTCTCCTATTCCTCTTTTAAAAAGGTCTGTTTCTTCAAAAATCGGTGTTATTATTCTATTAAATCCGTATTTCTCAAAATATTCTCCTGCTATTTTTACTACAAAATCATATTTTGCAGAATCAAGCCCTAGTATATCTTTTGTTCCTCTAACTGCTTTTATATTCATCTTTTATCCTTTCAACTAAAAAGTTTTCTTCCATACATTTTTATAAGCGATACTTTCATCTTCTTGTTGTCCATTAAAGAAAATATCTGCATTTTTAATGTTTCCTATTTTAACGAAAATTTGGTCAGTATCTCCACCTTCATAATTTATCACTTCGTTGGCTCCAAATTCCCCTTCTTTTTCCTTTTTCCCATTAACAAAAATTTGTACCCATGTTTTACCTATTAACTTTACTTCTACCCTTTTGGTAATCTTAATTTCTATTGTTGAAGATGTACTTGTATCCACCACTTCTATCTCATCTTGCGAAATATCTGCTGCCATAGTTTCTTGTTTTTGCTCAGTAGGTTCTTGAACTTTTTCTTCTTCAACTATAGCTACTGCTTCCACTTTATTTGATTTTTTATCAATTATTTCCAAGATTTTTACTACTCCAAATGCAACAAATACAATAATTATAATTCCTAAAAATATTCTTAATTTACTTTTTTTTTGTTTTTCTTCGTGATGTTCCTCTTCAACTAATTCTTCTACCTTTTTTTCGCCTCTTATTTCATCATGAAGTTCTAACACTTCCTTTACATCTAAGCCCAATGTTTCAGCATACGTTCTTAAAAATCCTCTTTCATATACTTTCCCAGGCATATCTTCAAAATCTTCTTTTTCCAAATCTTCCAAATATCTTTTCTGAATTTTAGTTTCCAATGCTACTTCATCTAAACTTAAGCCTTTATCTTCTCTTGCATTTTTTAGTACATCTCCGAGAATCTTATTCATAATCTCTCCCCCAAAGTTTTTCTAGTTTTTCTTTAATCAGATTTTCGTTTCTATTGTTTCTAGGTTTATAGTATACTCTATCGCCACCAAAATACTTCTGTTTTACAAAACTACCTTCATAATTATGAGGATAAACATATTGCTCTTTAAATTCATCTTTAAGATGATTTGGAACCTCTTCTATTAGTCCATTATTTATATCTTCCAAAGCCTTTCCTACTGCATTATAAGAACTATTTGATTTGCTCGATATCGCTAGATATATTGTAGCTTCCGATAAAATTATTCTTATTTCTGGCATTCCTATTCTTTCTGCTGCTAACATTGCATTTGTAGCTATAGTTAATGCTTCAGGATTAGCCATTCCAATATCTTCCGCAGCATGTACCATTAAACGCCTCGCAATATACCTTGGGTCTTCTCCTCCAGCAATCATTCTTGCAAGCCAATACACCGCAGCATCTGGGTCACTTCCTCTTATACTTTTAATAAATGCTGAAATCACATTGTATTTATCTTCTTTTTTATTATAATAACTTTTTCTGTGTCCTAAAAGTTCTTTCAATTCATCAATATTTGCATCTTCACCAATCTCTTGGATAAGTTCAATATAATTAATCGCTGTTCTTCCATCTCCAAAGGACAACTCTCCTATATATTCTATTATCTCATCTTCCAAATTTATTTCTACTTTTTTCAGGGCTTTCTCTATAAGTTCTCTTATTTCGCTATCTGATAACTTTTCAAATTTAAAAAGCATCACTCTAGATATAAGAGCATTATTAAGAGTATATATTGGATTTTCTGTTGTTGCTCCAATTAAGATAAAACTTCCTTTTTCTACATATTCTAAAAGAATATCCTGTTGACTTTTGTTAAATCTATGAATTTCATCAAGAAAAAGTATAGTTTTTCTACTATATAACCTCAAATTTTCCTCAGCTTTATTTGCTTCATTTTTAATTTCTTGAACCCCACAATTTGTAGCATTTAAAGAAATAAAATAATAATCTAACATCTTTGATATAACCATTGCTAAAGAAGTTTTTCCTGTACCAGGACTACCATGAAAAATCGAAGAAACAAGCTTTCCTCTTCTTAATAGTTTTCCAAGTATACTATTTTCTCCTATTATTTTTTTTTGTCCAATAAAGTCATCTAACTTTTCTGGTTTTAATCTATAAGGTAGGGGTCTTTTACTCCCATCTGAAAATAGTGTCTCCATAATCCTCCTAAAATTATATCATAACAAAAACTCTAACTCAAGTATAAAACAATTCTTAAATTAGAAAAAAAGGTATGCAAGGTTGCATACCTTTTCTAACAATTAATTATTGCATCACATATTGAAGTAAAGCTATAACTAAAAATGCTACTCCAAGATACATAGTAATTTTTGCTAAAGGTCCACCATCTTGAGCAACTCCAAATAAAGAATTAGCTCCTCCACCAGAACCTGACATTCCGTGGCTTCTATCTGGTTGGATAAGTACAATTACAATAAATGTAACTGACACTAAGTAAAATAATACTCTAAGTGCTAATACCATTGTGTCCTCCTATTTTTTTAATAGAGATACCCCATTCATATTATGAGGCTTTTCAATTCCCAATACTTCTAGCATAGTTGGTGCTAAATCTGCTAATTTCCCATCAGATGCAAGTTTTGCATCTTTGTATCTATTAGATATAAATAATAAAGGAACTTGATTAGTTGTATGTTGTGTAAATGGAACTCCTGTTACTGGATCTACCATTAAATCTACATTTCCATGATCTGCAGTTACCAAAAGTACTCCATCTTTTTCTAATATTTTTTCAGCTATTTTACCGAAGCATTCATCTACTACAGCTACAGCTTTTTTAGCAGCTTCTACCACACCAGTATGTCCAACCATATCTGGGTTAGCATAGTTCATTACAACTACATCATAAAGGTCATTGCTTAAAGCTTCCAACACTTTATCTGTCAGCTCATAAGCGCTCATTTCAGGTTGTAAATCATAAGTTGCTACTTTTGGAGATGGAACTAATATTCTATCTTCTCCAGGGAATTGTGCTTCTTTTCCTCCGTTAAAGAAGAATGTTACGTGAGCATATTTTTCAGTTTCAGCAGTTCTTAATTGAGTTAACCCAGCTTTAGAAACTACTTCTCCAAATGTATTTGTTATTTCATCATCTTCATAAGCTACTTTTGCATTTAATTTCGAATCATATTGTCTCATACATACGAAATCTGTTTTAGGATATTGCCCTCTTGCAAAACCATCAAAATCAGGGTCAACCATAACTTTTGCCAGTTGTCTAGCTCTATCTGGTCTATAGTTAAAGAATATGAATGAATCTCCTTCATGAATTTTTCCAATAGGATTTCCAGCTGCATCTGATATAACTGTAGGTTTTATAAACTCATCTACTACATCTTCTGCATATGATATTTCAATAGCTTTTTTAGCAGATAATTGCTTATCTCCTTCTCCAAATACTATTGCTCTAAATGCTTTTTCTGTTCTATCCCAGTTATTATCTCTATCCATTGCTGTATATCTTCCAGAAATAGTAGCCACTTTTCCTACTCCAATAGTAGCAATAGCTTTTTCTAAAGTTTCTAAGAAAATTAAAGCTGATTTAGGAGCTGTATCTCTTCCATCAGTTATTGCATGAATATAAACTTTTTCAAGCCCTAATTTTGCTGCCATATCAATTAAACCTATTAAATGATCTATGTGAGAATGTACTCCTCCATCAGATAATAACCCAGCTAAATGAAGTGCTTTCCCATTAGCTTTCGCATTTTCCATAGTTTCTCTTAATACTTTATTATTTAAAATTTCTCCATCTCTAATATCTTTTGATATTTTTACAAGTGGTTGATAAATAACTCTTCCAGCACCTAGATTTAAATGTCCAACTTCTGAGTTACCCATTTGCCCATCGGGTAATCCAACAGCCTCTCCTGCCGCATTTATCACTGTATTTGGAAATTCTTTCTCATATTTAGCAAAATTTTGTGGATTCGCTTCCCTTATTGCGTTAACTTCGTTTTGGTTATTATTAATACCCCAACCATCTAAAACCATTAACATTACTGGTTTTTTTGCCATTATTTCACCTCTTCTTATATATAAAATTTAGCTCAGAGCTTGTCTGAGCTTAAAGATTTAATTATAATGCACCTTTTACAACAATTGTAAATGTGTCTGCATCCATAGACGCTCCACCAACTAATCCACCATCAATATCAGTTTTAGCCATTAATTCAGCTGCATTAGCTGCATTCATTGACCCTCCATATTGAACTGTAATTTCTGCTGCTGTTTCTGCATCATACATTGAAGTTAATAAATTTCTTATGAAAGCGTGAACTTCTTGAGCTTGATCAGGTGTTGCTGTTTTTCCAGTTCCAATTGCCCATACTGGTTCGTAAGCTACTACTACTTTTGCAGCTTCTTCTTTAGTTAATCCTGCAAATCCACCTCTTGTATGATCTTCTACCACAGCTTCAGTATTTCCAGCTTCTCTATCTTCTAATTTTTCTCCTACACATAAAATTGGAGTTAACCCATGTGCTAAACAAGCTTTTACTTTTTCATTAACAAACTCATTAGTTTCTCCATAGTATTCTCTTCTTTCAGAATGCCCAAGGATAACATATTTTACTCCAATAGCTTTTAACATTACAGGTGAAATTTCTCCAGTATATGCTCCAGAATCTTTTGGATTACAGTTTTGTGCAGCTATAGCTACTTTAGTTCCTTCTGTTGCTTTTACAGCATCTGATAAAGCTGTAAATGGAGCTCCTATAACCACTTCTACTCCTTCAAAAGAAGCTACATTTGCCGCTAATTTTGTTAAAGTTTCTACTGCTTCCGCATTAGTTTTATTCATTTTCCAGTTTCCTGCTACTATTTTTTTTCTCATTATGCCTCCTATATGTAATTATAATACTTTCACATTCTATCATATGCGCTATCTTTTTTCAAATAAATATTTTTTCGGTATTCAAACTATTCTTCTCTGTAAGTATCACTAGTTGTTTTCTAGAGCTTTCTTTTCTACTATATTTCTTGTAATAAATTTTTAATTCTACACTATCATCTACATATTGATAGTCATCAATTAAATCAACTAACAAATTTTCAAATACAGCTTTGAAATTATACTTTGTAAAATCCAAGCTTCTATTTTCTGTTTTTATTCTAATTGCCAAGTCTATCAATTCTTTATTTGAGACAAATCTCCTACCTTCTATTATAACAGGGATTTGTCTTATTTTATCAGTTCCTTCATAAGTCTTAATTTTAAATTTATCTATCTCTATATTTTTTATCTTTGATTTCCTACTTAACTCTATCTGTTTTGCTTTTGTTACAGTAATAAATTTTTCTAAGTTTTTATTTTGAGTTTCTATTACTGGTTTTTCAAAGTTATAATTTCTAACATTCGTATCCATCCCAAAAGTAAAACTCTTTACCTCTGGAATAATATTCTCCTTGCTAATTCCATAAATTTTAGTTTCTATTCCAAATTCTTTTTTATGAACATCAGACTTCATAGAAAATTCTTTAGTATATATCGATGATTTTATTACAAACTCAACTTCATGTCCATAATATTTAGGGAATTTTACTTCTCCATTATAAATATCTGCTCCTGTAAATTCTTGTTTTAATGCTTTAAGATTTTCTTTTAGTCCCCCTATAAATCTCCTTTGCATATTAATCTAAGAGCCTCCTCCACTCTTTTGAATGGTTCAAATAAGTTTCCTTCTAAAGAAAAAGAATTTAATGTGTTAAATATTTCTTCTCCTTTTCCACTTTCAAACTGCATTCTTATAGGTTGATTGAATTCATCTACTTGATAAATCGCTTCATTATCTTTAATCATTTGATAATCTCCTGGATTATCTAGATTTTTGTTTGGAGTCTCTTTTAGAAGAATTACTTGCTCTTTTACAAATTTATTTAACACCATATTTTCTATTTTATCTACCACATAAATTTCTGGTTTTATCTCCAATTTATCTACTAAATTACCAATTATGACTTCTTCTTTCAAGTATTTTTCTAAAACTCCCCCATACAATACTTTTTGTAGTTTTGACGGTTTAATCGTATCTGTATATTTAAACTCAACTGGAATTCCTCTGCTATCTACTACCATTAATCCACCCAAATACATCTCTTTTTCTGAATACATCTTAAAATATCCTAAATATCCCATATTTCCTCCTAAGCATCAATATCTAACCATCTACCTCTATTAGGGTCTTTTCCCCCTTTATGAGATTTTTTCTTCTCAGTTTCTCTTCTTCTTTTTTCTAATTTGGACTCTCCTACATCTCGAGAATTCTTATTAATATCTACAGGGTTAAATACAGATTCTTTTGATTTTACTACCTTAGATTTATCAAGTTTATGTTGATGTTCCAATTTACTTAGTGCATTTGCCTGTTGATTCAAAATATTTACTTCTTTATTTTTATTAATTCTTGCCACTTCATCTATACTTTTTAAAATTACTCCCATATCTATAGGTCCAACCATAAGATTCACCCCTTAAACTTACCCGAATATCTAAAAAAAATGACAGGTTAACCTGTCATTATCAAACATAGTTAACTATGTTAAAATATATCTCCATAATCTCCAAAACTAGTCATGAGTTTTGACCTCAGTTTAATTATTGCTTTTGAATGAATTTGTGAAACTCTAGATTCAGATATTTCTAAAACTTTACCTATTTCTTTAAGTGTAAGTTTTTCATAGTAATACAAAGTTATCACTAATCTTTCATTTTCATTAAGCTCATCTAGTCTTTCAATTAGGGCTTTTCGTAACTCTTCCCTTTCCAAATTTGTTTGGGGACTAATTACTTTTTTATCTTCGACCACATTAGCTACAGTTGTTGATGAATCATTTCCATCATACACAACATCATCTAAAGAACTCATGTTTCCTAAGTCAGCCTTAGCATAAATTTCTTCTAGCTTTTTTATAGGAATTTCTAAAAATGATGCAACTTCTTCTTCTGTAGGAACTCTTTTTAGTTTTACTTCCAATTCAATATATGCTTTTTCTACATCCTTAACCATTTTCCTAACAGACCTAGGAACCCAATCTTGCGAACGTAATTCATCATAGATTGACCCTCTTACTCTAGTTACTGCATATGTTTTAAATGTAATCTCTTTATTCAAATCAAATTTTTCTACAGCATCTAATAGTCCAATTATTCCATATTCAACTAAGTCATCATATTCAACACTTTTAGGTAGATTTGTAATCATTTTTCCAACAACATATTTTACAAGAGGGATGTATTTAACAACTAGTTGCTCTCTAATTTTTAGATTTCCGCTTCTTTTGTATTCTATCCAAAGCTGTCTCTCATCTAACATTTTTGCCCCCTCTAAATAAACTTCTCACCACTACCCATAGTTTTAATCTTTAAATCGCCTGTTTCCAAGTCTAACTCTATTGTTCTACCTGAGTTTCCACCTGTCTCTTCAGCAATTACTTTAATTCCTCGTTTTTTTAGTTCATGCAATACTGATTCAGCATTTCTGTAACCAATACTATTCATTTCATTAGAAGAACTAAATGTAAACATTTGAGCTCCTCCAGCAACCTTTGCTTCTACATTTCTCATGCTTACACCCATTTTTTCCAAATCCTTTACTAACAAATCTACTCCTGAATCTGCAAATTTCGGAGTTGGATTATCTGGAGTTGGATTTTTGGGAAGCATAATATGTGCCATACCACCTTGTTTTTTTCTCTTATCATATAAAGTTATCCCTATGCAAGACCCTAGCCCTAAAGTTAATAATTTATCTGGTCCATTTCCAACTTTATAATCTGCCATACCAACTTTTATAACTGCACTCATTATTCTACTCCCACAGCTTTTAGAAGAATTCCTAATGAAGGTAAATCTGGTAAAACAAAGAAGTGTCCTCTTATGGCTTCACCATTTCCTAAGAAATCCGTTTCTATAAGAAGCACTTGATCACTTAATTCACTAACTTCATAAAGTATTGTTCCTAAAATTGCACCAGCCATATCATAGGCAAAAGCTGGAGTAGATGGTATTATTGTTAAATTCGAGAAAAAACTTAAGGCATTTAAATATGAACTTGAAATGATATTTCCCACTTCCATCATTGCAGACATTGGAAGTTCATCTGTCAAATTTCCTACTTCTTGTCCTAACATCATATCTGATAGTAACTTTCTAGCACTCTCTTCATCAAGTAAAAACATCAGACTTCCTTGCATATCTCCAAACATTCTAAGTAATACTCCTACTACTATATTCTCAGAACCTCCAAAAAGTTCAGGAATTTCATATATAGAATATACTTTAACTCTTGGAACACTCATATCAATCTTTTTACTAATAATTTGAGAAAGAGCAGTGGCTGAATTCCCTGCTCCTATATTCCCTAATTCTTTCAATGCATCTAATTGTAATGGATTTAATCTATCAAGTCTAATTGTCATGTTTTTTTATCTCCAATACTTTTTCAATATTTAATAATGTCATTAATCTTTCTTCATCTACTTTACAAACACCCTTTAAGTAGTCACTATTAATATCACTATTAGTTTGTTTTGGATTTGGTAATATTTGTTTCTCTTCAATTTCTATAACTTCCGAAACAGAGTCAACAATAATTCCAGCTGAAATTCCGTTAATTTTCAAGATTATAATTCTTTGATTATCATCATAACCTTGTTCGCTCATACTAAATCTATATTTTAAATCTATTATTGGTACTATAATTCCTCTTAAGTTAATAACTCCACTTACATATTTTCTGCTTCTTGGAACTCTAGTCGTTTTAACTTTCTTTATTATTTCTTGTACATTTTCTATTTCAAGAGCATATTCTTCATTGTTTAATTTAAATCCAACTATCTGTATTATTTTTGCTTTTTCTAAATTATTTTCAGTCATTTTTGAGCCCCTCCTATACAAGTGTTAATACATCCAGAATTAAAGCAACTTCCCCATTTCCTAATACTGTCGCTCCTGTGATTCCTTTTGTTCCTGTAAATAGTTTTCCTAAAGATTTGATAACTATTTCTTGTTGTCCTATTAGTACATCTACTACTAATCCTATTTTTTTACTTCCAACTTTTACTATAACAACAGTATTTGTATCTTCAATTTCTGGTTTATTAGTATCTACATCTAACAGTTTAGATAGGTTCAATATTGGAACTATTTCTCCTCTTAATAATACAACATTTTCACTTTGAACTACTTTTATATCTGCTTTTCCTATATCAATTGTTTCTACTATATTAGCTAAAGGAATGGCAAATATTTCATCTTCTAGTTTAACCATTAAAGCTTCTATAATAGCAAGTGTTAATGGAAGTTTTATTTTTATTTCTGTTCCTAGTCCTGCATCAGTTAAAACTTCTATAGAACCATTTAGGGCTTCTATTTTCGTTCTAACTACATCCATTCCTACTCCACGCCCTGAAACGTCAGTTACTTTTTCAGCAGTTGAGAACCCAGAAGCAAAAATTAATTTAACTTTTTCTTCTTTACTCATTTTTTCTGCTTCATCATCACTTATTAATCCTTTTTCAATAGCTTTCTTAACTATAAGTTCCTCGTTAAGTCCTTTTCCATCATCTTTTATTGTAATAACAACTGAATTTCCTTCATGCTCTGCTTTTAAAAGAATAGTTCCTGTTGTTGATTTTCCAGTTTCTTTTCTAATTTCTGGCTTTTCTATTCCATGATCTACTGAATTTCTAATTAAATGAATTAACGGATCTCCTATTTCATCTATAACTGTTCTATCTAGTTCTGTTTCTTTTCCTTGAACTATTAATTCAATATCTTTACCCAAGTCTTTAGCCAAATCTCTAACTACTCTAGGGAATCTAGAAAATACTGTTTCTATTGGTACCATTCTCGCCTTAGTAACTACAGATTGAAGATCAGAGGTTACTCTATCTACATGAGATAAAGTTTCTGAAAGTTCTTGTAAATTATATTCGCTTCCGATTTGAGCAAGTCTTGTTTTATTAATAACAAGTTCTGCTACCAAATTCATTAACGCATCTAATTTTTCAGTATCAACTCTTACTGTTGCTGTTTTCTTAACTGCTTCTGTTGGTTTATCAGTTTTTGCTGCAGTTTTAGCAGGTGTTTTAACTTCTGCCTTCTTTTCAACAACTTTTTCTTCCGTTTTAATTTCAGGAATATCTGTAACAATATACTCTTCTACCGTTACATTTCTGACTTCAGAAATATCTTGAACTTCTTTCTGAATTTCTGCAACTGGTCTGTTACTTAAAAAAGCAACAACAAAAGAATTATCAAATTTTTCTTCTTCCAATTCTTGAACTGAAGGATTTGATTTTATAATCTCCCCTATTTCTTCTAAATTTCTAAATACCATATAAGTTCTGGCAGCTTTTAGAAGACACCCTTCGTCCAATTTTACTTCTATTAAATATGTCTTCATTTCTTTATAATGACCTGCTACTATTAGCTCTTTTTCATATTCATTGAAGTTCATACTTAACTTGCTATCTCCAGAGACTAAAGCCTCTTCTTTTTTAACTTCTTGAGTTTTTACAGGAATTTTTGAAGTTTTTTCTTTACTAACACCTTTAGTCATTCCTTCTAATTTTTCCATTAACTCTGTAACTTCTGTACTTTCTTGACCACCTTCAATAACTTCATCTACCAAGGCGTTTAAAGTGTCTAAACATTCGAACAATATATCCACAAGCCCTGTATCTACAGTTGCTTTTCCAGTTCTTATATTATCTAGGACATTTTCCATATGATGAGTCAGTTCTGCTATTCTTGTAAATCCCATTGTAGCTGACATTCCTTTTAAGGTATGTGCTGAACGAAACACCTCATCAATGATTTTAATATCTTCAGGTTCTTGCTCTAATTTAAGTAAAGAATCATTCATTAGTTGCAAATGTTCCTTTGATTCGTCTATAAATACAGACATGTATTGAGCCATACTCATTTGTAATTCCCCCTATTTTAGAAGTTTTATAATTTGGTTCGGTATCTCTTCTAAATCAACTACATAATCCAAACCACCTAATTCTGCTGCTACTCTTGGCATACCGTAAACTACACAAGTTTTTTCACTTTCTCCTATAGTTTTTCCACCAAGATTTCTTATGTCTTTTATTGCTCTAGCTCCATCTTTCCCCATTCCTGTCATGATAACAGAAATAATTTCTGACGGTTTATAATTAACTTTTACAGAATCAAACATTACATCAACTGAAGGTCTGTGTCCTTGACTTGGATCCTTCTGATTAAGAGTTATATACTTTTTCCCATTTCCATTTCCTTTTACTTCCATATGAAAATTTCCAGGAGCGATATAGGCTTTACCTCTTTCTATAACTTCTCCCTCTTCAGCTTCTTTTACAGAAATTTCACTTAACTCATCTAATCTTTCTGCCAAAGATTTTGTAAACTTAGGAGGCATATGCTGAACTATTAGAATTCCAGCATTAATATCTTTTGGAATTTTAGGTATTACTGTTTGAAGAGCTTTAGGTCCCCCTGTCGAAATCCCAATAGCAATTATTTTTTCAGGACTACCTGCAAATAGCTTTTTGCTCATTTGTTCGGAAAAACTTGGACCTGATGTCAGTTTTGGTTTCAGCTCAAACTTTATTTTTTTAGTTAAAAGTGCCGCATTTACATTTGCTGCTGTCCGTACCAATTCTAGTAATTCTTCTTCCACTTTTCCAATGTTTAAAGAAATGCTTTTCCCATCTGGTTTAGATAAAAAATCAAATGCTCCTAATTCTAGTGATTTTATTGTTTCTCTTGCCCCTTCTATAGTAAGACTCGATAACATAATCACTTTTGTTGGCTTAGTATTCATAATTTCTTTAAGAGCTTCTAACCCATTCATTACTGGCATTTCAATATCTAGTGTTATAACATCTGGAGAATGCTTCAAGTTTAATTCAACAGCTTCTTTACCATTTTTAGCTATTGCTACTATCTCTATGTCTTTTTCTTTTTCCAACATTTTTGTAATCATTTTTCTCATAAAAACCGAGTCATCAACGACCATTACTTTAATCATTCTATCACCTACTTGTCTCAAATAGTCTCATAAACTTATCCATCATACTTATTTTTTTATCAGGTTTTTCTTTTAATTTTAGATTAGCTACTATATCAATTATACAATCACTAGCCTTTGAATCTGGATAATAAATAACAAAAGGTGTTTTCTTATAAATTGTTTTTCTTACATTGGGATCTTCATAAACATATCCCAAACTTTTTATTTCTTCACCTAAAAATTTCTTTGCAGTACTAATCAATATATTAGAAGCTTGCTGAAATTCACTTTTAGTTTTTACTCTGTTAATTATAAGTCCAATTTTTTGCTTTAGTTTTTCTTCTGATATTACTTTCATTATACTATATGCATCTGTAAGAGCAGTTGGTTCTGATGTAGTAATTACAATTATTTCATCTGAAATAGTTAAAAATGCTGTTACATTTTTTGATATTCCTGCTCCTGTATCTATAATTATTATATCATATAGTTCTTCCAATTTATGTATTTTTATTAAAATTTCTTCTCTCTCTATCTCAGATAACTCTGCTAATTCTAAAAATCCATTGCCACCTGAAATAAAGTCCAAATTATATGGTCCATTAATGATAACATCTTCAATATCTTTCCCATGTTTTATTACATCTTTTAATGTATATGACGGGGTTACTCCCAACATAATCTCTACGTTTGAAAGTCCCAAATCTGCATCTATAAGAAGTATTTTTGTTCCTTGTTTACTTAAATGTGCTGCTAAATTTACACTTAGACTTGTTTTTCCTACTCCACCTTTTCCAGAAGTTACTGAAATTATTCTTGCTGTTTTTTTCTGGTCTACTCTAATTTGATCAACTTTTCTTTCTTCAACTAATTTTCTAAGTCTTGCTGCTTGATCCATTATTTTATCCCCTTCATGAATATTTCTGCAAGCATAGCTTCAGTACAAATTTCAATATCGTCTGGAACACTTTGCCCAGTGGTTATGTAGTAGAAAGGGTAAGAATATCTTTTGAAAATTGATAATAGAGAACTTAGACTACTAGTTTCATCTATCTTTGTTATTATTATACTATCAAATCCAATTTGTTCAAATTTTTCTATTGTTTCATGTAACACAGAAATTTTAGAAGTTGCACTCAATACTAAAATAGTTTCCATATCATCACCTTTAGAACTTACATAAGATCTTAACTCATCCATTTGTTCCTTATTCTTCGGGCTTCTACCTGCTGTATCCATCAATACTAAATCTTTTTCTCTAAATTTTTCTATTGTTTTACCTAAATCCTCAGGCTTACTTACAACTTCTATAGGTACTCTCATTATATTAGCATAAGCTTTTAACTGGCTAACTGCTTCAAGCCTATATGTATCTGCTGTTATAAAACCAACTTTTTTTTCATTTCTCCAGTTATTTGCAACAATTTTTGCACATGTCGTAGTTTTTCCCACTCCAGTTGGCCCAATCAACATTACAAATTTCTTAGTCGTTTCTTCGTGTTTAACTCTAATACATTGTTTAATAAAATTTCTTAAGCCTTCTTTATAGTCTACTTTATCAAGATTATTTTTGTTAAAGTATTCATCTATTTCTAAAGCTAATTCTTTATCAAACTCATTATCTCTTAAAAAATCAACAAAGTCATTATTCATACTAGTTTTTCTTGGAGCTTTTCTGGTTGTTTTTGTATTTTTTTTATTTGTATTATTGTTTTTCAATTCCTTTTGTAATTCTCTTTTTAATTTATCTATTGGACTTTCTTCTTTATGATCTTTAGAACCTTCAATTTTAATTTCTTCTGTGCTCATTTTAGGTACAAGATTTAATTCTTTTTGAATATCTTCAAAAGATTTTTTATTATCCTTCTTAAAAGGTGTATATGCTCCAGTATTAATTACATCTTCAGTATTTTTTATATTAAACAATTCTTGAGCTAAAGGCTTAAACTTTTCTTCTTTAGGTTCCTCACTCAATTCGTTCATGTGTTTTACTGCTACATCTCTAAGAGCTTTTATTAGTTCACTATTTTCTTCTTCATTCTTAGTAATTTGTGTCTTTTTTTTGTCTTTCTTAACTAGTTCTACTCCAAAAGTGACTCTTACCCTCTTTTTTCCAAAAAGACCAAAAACTCCACCTTCTTTAACTTCTTTTTTTTCAATAATTACTAAATTATGTCCTAATTCTTTTCTCGCTTTTGCATAAGCTAACTTATACTCATCTTCTATATAAGTCTTTACCTTTAAGTTATCTATTTCCATTAGTCAACGCTCACCATCCCTACTGCTTCCAACTCAATATCAGCAACTATTTCATTATAAGATAAAACTGTAACGCCTCTCAAATCTCTCTCTAATATTCTTCTAATGGGCTTTCTTAATTCTGGTGCTACTAATAAAATTGCTGGATATCCCATTCCTATACATTTCCTATTTTCTTCATTTACTGCATAAATAAAACTGTTATTTAAATCAGGATTTAATGCTAAATAATTACCTAAATCAGTCTCTTGAAGTGCTCCTCTAAGGTTTTCTTCTAGCTCAGGGTTAAGTGTCAGAACTCTTAATTTCCCATCAAATCCTTGTAATGAATTACTGATTTGTCTCGCTATACCACTTCTTACATATTCAGATAAAGTTTCCAAGTTTGTAGTTAATTTGGCAGCATCAGCTATTGCTTCTAATATTAAAGGCAAATTTCTTATTGAAACTCCCTCACTTAATAAATTTTGCATTACTGTTTGTATTTCTCCTAAATCAAACTTTTTAGGATATACTTCTTCAACGATTACGCTATAATCTTTTTTAATATTTTCAATTAGTTCTTTGACTATTTCTCTATCCAAAATATCTGGTGCATATTTTTTAATAGTTTCAGTAATATGTGTTGCAAGTACTGATGTCGGGTCTACAACCGTATACCCCAATAATTCTCCTCTTTCCCTCTGATCCTCACTTATCCAGATAGCCGGTAAATTAAAGGCTGGTTCTACTGTAGGTATTCCTGCTATTTCCTCCATTACATTTCCAGGATTCATAGCTAAGTAACTACCTACCATTAAGTCACCTTTTGTTACTCTAGAATTTTTTATCTTTATAGAGTACTCATTAGGATTTAACTGCATATTATCTCTAATTCTCATGTATGGAACTATAATCCCTAATTCCATGGCAATTTGCTTTCTAATCATTGTTATTCTTTCTAGTAAATCTCCACCTTGTTCTTTATCTACAAGGGGAATTAATGAATAACCTAATTCTAATTCCATAGGATCTATTCTTAACAAATCTTTAACTTCTCTTGAATTTCTATCTTCACTAGATTCATCTTCTTCAATGTTCTCTGTATTAAGTTCTGTAGAAATTTCTTGAATACTTTTCGCAACTATATAACCTAATGAACCAAGTCCTACTGACAATAAGAAAAATGGAATTTTTGGCATTCCTGGTATAAGGCCCATTATAAGTATTGTTCCAGAAACTATGTACAAAACCTTTGGTTCTTGAAAAAATTGATTAATAAAATCAGTTCCAAAGTCTTCTTCTGTTCCACTTTTAGTTACAATCATACCTGTAGCTACTGAAATCAAAAGAGCGGGAATTTGAGCTACTAATCCATCACCTATAGTTAATATAACATAAGTTTGCGCCGCTTCAATTAATGCCTCTCCCCTGAGAAGTCCTACTATAAGTCCACCTATAATATTTACAATAACGATAATAATACCTGCTATAGCATCTCCTTTTACAAACTTTGATGCCCCATCCATTGATCCGTAAAAGTCTGCTTCTTCTTGTACTTTTCTTCTTCTTGAACGCGCTTCATCTTCAGTTATAAGCCCTGCATTATAGTCTGCATCTATACTCATTTGTTTTCCAGGCATAGCATCTAATGTAAATCTTGCTCCAACTTCCGCTACCCTTTCAGAACCTTTTGTTATAACTAAAAATTGCATTACTACCAATATAATAAATACTATTATTCCTATAAGATAGTTCCCACCAACTACAAAATCACCAAAAGTTCTTATTAATTTTCCATCAAATGATAATCCTTTTAGTAAAATAAGCTTTGTAGACGCCATATTTACAGCTAGTCTAAATAATGTTGTTACCAATAATACCGAAGGAAAGATTGAGAAATTCAATGGTTCCTTAACATACATAGAAATCAATAAAATTGTAACTCCCATTGTTATATTTATAGCTTGAAATGAATCAAGCATAAAAGTTGGAATAGGAATAAAAAATAACAAAACTATTCCTATAACTAATATTGGTATGATTACACTTATATTTTTATTTTTTAATACACTAACTGCCATTTTTACCTCTTCCTAATCTAAAACAACTGCAAGAATTTCTGCTACTACTTGATAAAATTCTTCAGGTATTTCATCTCCAATTTCTACTGCAGGATACATTGCTCTTGCTAATGGAATATTTTCCATTGTAGGAATACTATATTCCTTAGCTATTTCTCTTATTCTTAAAGCCATATAGTCAATTCCTTTCCCAACTACTTCAGGTGCTCCCATACCTCTCTCATATCTTAATGCTATAGAGATATGAGTTGGATTCGTAATTACTACTGTTGCTTTAGGAATGTTTTCTATCATTTTCTTTTTCAAAAGCTCTCGTTGCATTTGTTTTATTCTATTTTTAATTTGAGGATCTCCCTCTGTTTGCTTGTACTCTTCTTTTATCTCTTGTTTAGTCATCTTCAAACTTTTCTCATACTCTATTCTTTGATATATATAATCAATTATTGCTATAACTACTAGTCCTATAGCTATTTTTACTATAGCATTATAAGCAGTTTTAGAAATAAATTCTATTCCTTCTAATGGTGGTTGATATTGTAATTCCATGAATCCAATTATATTATCTTTAATTACAAAATAAGCATAAAATGAAATAACTGCTATTTTTAAAAGGTTTTTTATTAGTTCCACTAATTTTTTCATTGATACAATATTCTTTAAACCCTTTATTGGATCTAACTTTTGAATATCAAATTTAATAGGATCCCATGTAAAAAGAAATCCTACTTGAAGATAGTTACTCAATACTCCACCAATTAATACGACTGATAAAATTGGAGTTACTATCATGAAAAATAGATATAATGCTTGTATTATCTTTTCTTGTAAAAGTTCCATTGTCATTACTGAATTATGTAACTCTGAAAAGAATTTTTCGAATTCTACTGTCATAATATCATAAAAATAGGAAGAAAATATATTTATAATTATAATACCTGCTAAAAGTGTTATTACCTGTGGAAGATCTTGACTTTTTGCAACTTGCCCTTTTTTTCTTGCTTCACTTCTTCTTTTAGGTGTTGCTGCTTCTGTCTTTTCTCCACCCTCTTGGGCAAATAGCTGTAAATTAAGCTTTAACTTTATTATCTCTTCCATTATACATCTATCCCTCTAATTCACTGAAATTCTTACTAACTCATATAACCTTAATAGTCCTTTTTCAAATATTAGTATTGAAAAATTTACAAAATAGGGTGCAAATTGTATTAATACTATAAAAGCTACAATCAATTTTAAAGGCATTCCTACGAAAAACACATTCATCTGAGGCGCTATTCTAGAAAGTATTCCTAGTGTAAAATCTATTAAAAGTAACACTCCTACTATGGGAAGAGCCATTTGAACCGATACCATAAAATAATAAGCGAAATTCTCAATAAAAAACTTAGCTATATTATCTATATTATAATACAATTGACCTACCTTAGCATAGTTAAATGTTTCTACTAAATAATATATTATTTTCCTATGTATTCCATAAGCGAAAAATATTCCCAACAAAAATAAATTATTCATTTGCCCTAAAACTGCTGTTTGGCTCTGAGTCATAGGATCAAAAGTATTTGCCATCATAAAACCCATGCTAGTACTACTTATTTCTGCTGCAATTTGTATTACAGAAAATACAAGAGCCATAAAATATCCAATTAGTAACCCTATTATTAACTCTTTGAAAATAAGAATTGTAAACATAATAAAATCTATATTTTCTAAAAACTTATAATCCTTTGGTATAACATTAAAAACTAAAAATGCTACAAAAAATGAAAAACCCACCCTAACTCTAGCACTAATTGCGCTGTTGCTAAAAAAAGGGCTAAAGAAAAATATACCACTTATTCTAATTAAGACTAATATAAAAAATATAAATTCTACATTAAATATCATTTAATTTGCCCCAATGTAGAAATCAAACTCAATAATTCTCTCGTATATTCAATAAGAGTAGTTAGCATCCATTGACCCATAATAAGAATTACTAAAAATGTAATAATTATTTTAGGTATAAAACTTAGAGTCATTTCTTGAATTTGTGTTGTAGCTTGAAATAATCCTACTAAAAGCCCTACTACTAGTCCTACTACTAAAATAGGCAATGTTATTTTCAATATTATTAATAAAGCATCCATAATTAGTTTCATAATTAGTTCTTCATTCATATCTCTATTTCCCCTCTAATTAAAACTTTTCACTAAGGATTCTATTATTAATGACCAACCATCAACCATTACAAATAAAAGTAATTTAAATGGCATAGAAATCATAACAGGCGGAAGCATCATCATTCCTAGAGACATCAGAACTGTAGCTACAATCATATCAATTATTATAAAAGGAATATAGATTAATATACCCATTTCAAACCCTCTTGTAAGTTCACTTAGTACGAAGCTTGGTAGTACAATCCAAAAAGAAGTTTCTGTTCTTGATTTTGGAACTGGAGTTTTACTTATTTTTATAAAAAGCTCTAAATCTTTTTCTTGAGTTTGTTTTATCATAAACTCTTTTAATGGATCTCCAAGATTTTTAAAAAACTGTTCTTGATTTATTTGCCTGTTTAAATAAGGATTGATTCCTGTTTCTGTTATTTTTGTAAATGTCGGCTTCATTATAAAAAAAGTAAGTATAAGCGATAATCCCACAATTATTTGATTAGGTGGCATAGATTGTAAACCTATTGCCTGTCTAATAAAATGGAATACCACAATTATCCTTACAAAAGATGTTGTCATAATTATTATCGAAGGTGCCAAAGTGAGTACCGTCAGTATTATTAATACCTGTAAACTTGTAACTAAGTCATTAGGAGAATTTGTTTGTCCTATGCTCATATCAATTTTAGGTATTGTCATCGCTGCAAAACTATTCGCAGAAAACAATAGAAAACCTATAAAACTACTCACCCTTTTCATTATTCTCGTCCCTCGTATTTCTAGTTTTAAACTTATTAATTAGTTTTGATTTTTTTAATATCTCAGAAAAATTCTCTACTATCTCGAAATTAATATCTTGTACAAAATACTTATTTATTTCTTCTTCTGTTAATTCTGAAATAGTATTTATATTATGTTCTGTAACTCCAAGAGAAAAAAACTTATTACCAATTTTTACTATTGATATAAAGTTCTTAGGAGTAATGTAATGTCTCCCAAACTCCGTAATCCCAGCTTTATTTTCCAAAGTTCTTTTCTTTTTATTTATATATACATAACCTAAAATTACCAATGCTAAAACAAGAATTAGACTTAGCATTGGTAAAAACAAACTTACTTTATTCATTATCCTAAAACTTTCGAAATTGCTTCAATAACTCTATCTGGTTGGAAAGGCTTAACTATGAAGTCCTTAGCTCCTGCTTGTATCGCATCAATAACCATAGCTTGTTGACCCATAGCACTGCACATAACTACTTTTGCACCCTTGTTAATTTTCATTATTTCTTTGACTGCACTTATTCCATCCATTTCTGGCATAGTTATATCCATTGTAACTAAGTCAGGATTCAACTCTTTATATTTTTCTACAGCTTGAGCTCCATTCTCAGCTTCACCCACTACATCATAACCCTCTTTTATAAGTATATTTTTAATCATCATTCTCATAAAAGCTGCATCGTCAACAATTAGTATCTTTGCCATATACTCCTCCTTACTGTACTTTGTTTATTCTTTCCATTTTACTTATGATATCCGTAATTCTTACACCAAAACTTTCATCTATTACTACAACTTCACCCTTGGCTATAAGTTTGTTGTTCACTAGTATATCTACAGGTTCTCCTGCCAATTTATCCAATTCTACTATAGAACCTGGCCCTAAGTCAAGTATTTCTTTGATTAGCATCTTTGTTCTCCCAAGTTCTACAGTAACTTGAAGAGGAACATCCATAATCATATCAATGTTAGAATGCATTTCTCTCATCTTATTGGCACCAAAATTCATAAACTGTGCAGGCTGTACATTTACTTGTTGATTCGGTTGCATATTCTGCATCATTTGTTGTTGCATCATTTGTTGCATCATTTGTTGCATCATCATAGGATCAAATCCTTGCATCTGAGGTTGGCCTGATGCAGCATAACCTTGTTGTTGATCCATTTGTGGCATTCTCATAGGTTCTTCCATATAAGACGGAGCCGCAACTTTAGGTTGTTCTTTCTTAACTTCTTTTTTAGTTTCTTTTGTAGAAGTTCCATTCATTTTTGCAAACATATCTTCAATCAATAGTTTTGCAAATTTAACATCCATTACTTGATAAATTTTAGTTTTTACTAAATTCTCAATTTTCATATCAAATGCAACAGTCATGAATTCTTTATTTTCAATAAAAAAATTAGAAAAATCCTTTATTGCTGACGTTCCTGCTACAGTTAATTTAGGAGGTAATATATCTACTTCCTTTGAGAACATCCCTGCAAGAGCTGTCGCCGAAGAACCCATCATTTGATTCATAGCTTCTCCTACTGCACTTAAATATAAATCATCTAATTCTGCTGGCGGGTTACTTCCATCGCTTCCCATCATCAAATCAGCAATAATTGAAGCATCTCTTTTATCTATAAGCAAAATGTTCAATCCTATAAAACCAGTTCTATACTCAATTTGTACAAGAACTTTTTCTTCATTTCCAACTTTTCTAACAAAAGAATCATAATCATACATCTTAACTTTTGGAGTAGTTATAGAAACTTCTTTTGACAAAAGAGTTGACAAAGCTGTTGAAGATGAACCTAGTGATATATTTCCAACCTCTCCTATAACATCTTCTTCATCTTTAGAAAATTTTACTGTAGGTACATAATCTACATCTACTATACTGACCTCTTCATCTTTTTCCTCTTCTGAATCTAATAAATCTCCTCCAGATAAAAGTGCATTAATTTCTTCTTGAGATAAAATCCCTTCCATAGCTATTCACCTCTTTCCTCTAAAATCTGTTCTATTGCTATAGCCATTTTCTTTCCTTCCAATCCAGGAACTCCTCTAAATTTAAGTTTATTTCCCACATAAATTTCGCAAGGGTTATGAATACTCTGATTAAGAGGTATTACATCTCCCACATTTAACTCTATAAATTGATCAAAAGAAATAACTGTTTCGCCTAAATTAGCAATTAAAGGTACTGCTACTTTATTTAATCTTTGTCTAATAGCTTCTAAATTTTCTTCTGTTTTCTCTTTTTTCACATTTGAGAACCAGTATTGAGCAGATAACTTTGAAACAATAGGATCAATCAGTGGAGCAGGGTAACAAATATTAAGTATTCCACTTACATCTGCTATTTTCACTTCAAAACTTAGTAAAACCACCATTTCTGTTGGCCCAACTACTTGTACAAATTGAGGATTTGTTTCCATTTGAACTATTCTAGGCATTACTTCAACTATGTCTTTCCAAGATTCGTTCAAGTATCCTAACATTCTCCCAACAAATTTTTCTATAACTGTTGATTCTATGTCAGTTAACTCTCTAGATTTGGAGCCATCAAATTTACCTGCGCCTCCAAAAACCCTGTCAATTAAAACATATCCAATATTAGAGTTTAACTCTAACACTGCATTTCCCTCTAAAGTTCCCATATCAAAAATAGAAAGAATAGTCGTCTCAGGAATAGATCTTACAAACTCTTCATATGTAATCTGATCAACTGATGTTACTTGCACTTGGCAATTAGCTCTAAGCTGTGCAGATAGCATTGTAGAAACAAGTCTAGAAAATGTTTCATGAATCATTTGTAAAGTCCTTAATTGATCTTTTGAAAATTTATCTGGTCTTCTAAAATCATATATTTTAACTTTACGCTCTTCTTCTTTATGTTTTACTTCCTCTAAATCTACTTCTCCACTAGAAATTGAAGAGAGAAGCGCATCAATTTCAGCTTGAGATAATACATCAGCCATTTATTTCACCACCTAAGCCTATTGAATAAGCCAATTATTAAATCTAATAGTTTTTACTGTTTTTTCTCCTAAAACTCTATTAACTTCATCTGTTATTTCTTTCTTCAACTTAACAAAATCTGTATCAGCACTTAAATCTGCTATGCTTTTAGCTCTTAGAATAGAAAGTACTCTATCTTGCAGTATAACTTTTTTTGTTTCAATATCTGCTGTTATATCAGGAATTTTCTTTTCCTTTATTTCAGGGTCTAATTCAAAATTGATTTTAACAACTAAATATCTTGGTTCTGCTTCATTAAGATTTATTGTATACTCACCAAACTCAATTGTAGCCCCAAATTTTGTATCATCAATAACTTTTTCCTCTTCTTCTACCTTTACTTGTTCTACAGTATTACTTCCATCACCATTTGATTTATTGACTTTGGATGCTATAAAAAATGCAGATCCTACAGATATAACAACTATCAATACAAGAACTATTGCTATGATCAGTACTTTAGCTACAAAAGGAAGTCCCTTTTTACCTTCTTTTTTCTCTTTTTTTTCGTCTGCCATAGTTCCTCCCTTCTATATATTACTGTCTATTTCTTTAGCAGTTTTTTCTTCATATTGTTCATCTACTGTTTTAAGTATTACAATTTCAACTCTTCTATTTGTACTTCTACCCTCTATACTAGTATTAGTTGCTTTGGGTCTTGTATCTGCATAACCACCAATTGCAACTCTTTTACTTATTTCTGGATTTTTTTCTACAAAATATCTTACTACAGATGCTGCTCTACCTCCAGACAATTCCCAGTTACTTGGAAATTGAAAAGTATTTATAGGTACATTATCTGTATGCCCTTCTATCATTACACTATTATTCATATTTGAAATAGTATCTAAAACCATATCCAAAATAGGACCAGCTTCATTTTTCAAATCAGCTCTTCCACTATCAAATAAAAATCTTTCTGCAACAGAAATTACAATTCCTCTTTCAGTTATCGTCACATCAAATGCCTTTTCTTTTGATTCTGCCTTTGATTCACTTGAATCTTTAGCAGCCTGTTCTCCAGCTTTTTCTTTTCCTGCAAATTTTTCCATATCACCTTTAACTTTTTTGGCAATTGATTGATATTTGTAAGAGCTTCCCTGTCCTTCTCTTTTAGCACTTGATACTAAATCTGCAGGATTAAGTGTGGCTCCTCCCGTCATTACTCCAAATGAACCTTTCATGGAATAAACAGCATTTTTATATTTTGTTGCGTCAACAGATGACATGGCAAAAAGAAGAACAAAAAAACATAAAAGTAAAGTTACTAAATCTCCGTAGGTGGCCATCCAAGGAGGAAGTCCCCCTCCTTCTCCACCTTTAGCTTTTCTTGCCATACTTAAGCACCTTCTTGTTCTGTCATCTTTTTAGCATCTATTGGATTTAAAAATGTTTTTAATTTTTCTTTTAATATTTTAGGATTATCTCCATTTTGAATAGAAAGTATTCCTTCAATTATTAATTCTCTATTATTTATCTCTAGCCCACTATAGTATTCTGTCTTATTCGCCATAGGGTCAAAAAATACGTTTGCAAGTAATGACCCATAAAGAGTTGTAATAATTGCAACTGCCATGTTAGGTCCTAGAGAAGATACATCACTTAGATTTCCTAGCATTATAATAAGTCCTAATAGAGTCCCTATCATTCCAAATGCAGGTCCCATTGTAGCCCCATATTTTAAAAGCCCTTTTCCTGAAGCATGTCTGCTCTCCATAGCACCTAGTTCATTATCTAGAATGTTTTTTACAAGTTCAGGGTCAGTTCCATCAACTACCATTTGCAAACCTTTTTTTAAGAAAGCATCCTCTATTTGAGCTATCTCAGCCTCTAATGACAACAATCCTTCTCTTCTTGCTTTTTCAGAAAACTTAACTAAAACATCTATAGTCCCTATATTATCAACTTTAGGGGGTTTAAACGCTTTACCCATTACTTTGAAAATCCCTATAACTGTTTTAGCAGGATATCCAATAAACATGGCTCCAAAAACTCCTCCAAAAACTATTGCTACAGATGGGGCATCGTATAAGGGTCCTA
>JAGNSM010000142.1 GCA_017988045.1 Fusobacteriaceae bacterium | reverse complement strand
AAGAGAGTTCTCTACCATTTCCTTAATCATTGACGCTGGATTCTCTACTACTTCACCTGCTGCAATTATATTTGATACGCTCTCATCTAATATTTTTATCTTTGACATTTTATTCCTCCTCTTTTTCAAAAATCAAAATGACATCAAGTCCATTAGTTCTATTTACTAATTCTATTTTCGCATTATGTAAATCTACAATTTCTTTTATAATTGATAATCCTAATCCCATTCCTTGTGTCTTTTTGTTTTCTTTATCTATTTTATAATATCTTTCAAATACCTTTTCTTTATCCTTATCATCTATTCCTGTCCCATAGTCTCTAACAGTTAATACTACTTTATTTTCTCTATTTTCAATAATTAGTTCTATTTTATTATTGTTTGAGTACTTGATTCCGTTATCCACTAACCCACGAATTGCTTCTGAAACGAGGTTATTATCACCTATAATATACGTATTTCCCTCTGAAATAACAAACATTTCTTGCTCTGGATAAATAACTTCATAGTCTCTCTTTATCTTTTGGGCTAATGATGTTAGCTCTATTTTCTCTTTTATTATCTTTATTTGCTCTAATTGTGAACTTAGAAATAAATTATTTATTATTTGCTCTATATTCTTCACTTCTATATCTATATTTTCGAGCCCTTCATCTAGAAGTTTTTCGTCATTTTTTCCCCATTTCAAAATATCAAGATATCCTTTTATTATAGATATCGGTGTTTTTAATTCATGGGATATGTCTGATGAAAATTTCTTCTGGCTTTTAATCAAATTCTCACGCTTCGAGAATGTTTCATTTATTACATCTACCAATTCTCCTACTTCATCATCATTTGATTTTGTCAATTTTGCCTCTATATTTCTATTATTTAGTTCCTTACTTTGAGCTATTATATTTGACAGGGGATCTGTAACATTCCTTGCTATTAAATATGAAATAGCACATACTGATGCTATTATTAATAAAAATACTGCTAGCAACGCTAATATTATTTTAGAAAATTCATTAAAATGAAAATTTCGGGCTATGATATATTCTCTATTATTTTTAAAAATTATTTTGTAGTAAGTAAAACCATTAGATCTCATTTTCCATGTATTATTCTGTATAACATCATCTTTAAAATCACTTGTCAAATCTTTCTTAATCCCATTTTCTACAACTAACAAAGAAATATCATCTTTATCTGGAAATCTATAATTCTCATATTGTGCCCGAATTCCATTCATATCAGTCAATTCTAATTTTTCAATGACAATTTCAGATATTTCATTTAATTCCTCTATTTCTTCATCAACTTGAGAATTGAATAGAAATAAAAACATACATAACGTTATAATAAAAGTACTTATTGTTAAACTAATCGTATTCCAAACTATAATTTTATTACTAATCTTTCGTATTTTTTTAGTTTTTATCTTCATATTTCAGTATATACCCAATCCCTCTCATTGTTTTTATATAATTTTCTGGTATTTTTTGTCTCAATTTTTTCATCGTACTGTCTAATAAATTATCACTTGCATCCCAACCCCATAGTTTTTCTATTATTTGATCTCTTGTAACAACTTCTTCACTATGTTCAACTAATATTTTTAGAAGTTCAAATTCAGTTTTGCTTAATGATATCTGTTCATTTGAAATTTTAGCAGTATAGTTAGCTACATTTATATCTATATCTTTATACGTTAAATTTTCTTTTTTTTGTTTTCTTATATTTACTTGTATTCTTGCACTCAACTCATTCATATCAAAAGGCTTTGTTATATAATCACTCGCTCCATTTTGTAATAATTCGACCTTTTCTTCAACAGAATTTCTTGCAGATAGAACAATAATAGGCGTTTCAGAAATTTTTCTTATATTTTTACAGAGTCTATTCCCTGACATTCCCGGAAGTCCCAAATCTAAAATTATTAGATCGTATACATCCCTATTCTTATCAACATTGTTCATTGCCTCTATTCCATCGTTTTCTATAGTAATATCAAACTGTTGATGTTCTAATTGAATCTTTAGTATTCTAATTATTTTTTCATCATCTTCTACAACTAATATTTTCGGCATCTTTTCATCCCCAATAATTTTATTCAGTTTAAATTCATTTTTAAAATGTACATCTGTGATAATATCATTATACATTAGAGAACCATTTTTTGAAAGTTATTTTAAAAGGTAATCTATAAATTTAATTTTATTGTTAACACAGAAAGGAAGAAATTATGGAAATTTCATTTGTAATACCAGTTTTTAATGAAGAGGAGAATATACCTCTATTAATTCAAAAATTAGAAGAAACAGTAAAATATCATTTCGATTCTTATGAGTTTCTTTTCATAGATGATGGGAGTACTGATAACTCTAGAGAAATTCTACTCTCAATCGCAAAAGAAAAAAAATATGTAAGGCCTATTATTTTTAAGAAAAATTGTGGGCAAACTGCAGCTCTTGCAGCTGGTTTTAGATTATCACAAGGAGATATAGTTGTATCTATGGATGGCGATTTACAGTCAGACTCATTAGACATATATTTGATGATTCCTTACTTGAAAGAATATGACATGGTTAATGGAATGAGAAAAACAAGAGAAGATGGAATAATTAGAAAAATCTCATCTCTTGTTGGAAATGGATTTAGAAACTTCTTAACAGGAGATAACATTACTGATACAGGTTGTCCTTTGAAAGTATTCAAGAAAGAAGTCGTAAAGAGCTTTTACTTGTACAAAGGTATGCATAGATTCTTACCAACATTAGCAAAAATAAACGGATTTAAAGTAACTGAAGTCCCTGTTTCTCATTATGATAGAATTTTCGGAAAATCTAAGTATGGTGTATTTAATAGATTATTTACAGGATTTGAAGATGTTCTTGCTGTTAGATGGATGAAAAAAAGGAGAGTAGATTATGAAATTGTCTCTACAACGGAAAAACACTAGTTTTCTTTTCATCCCATTAATACTAATATTAGTAACATTACCTCTTATTATGAGAGACTTCACTCCTAGAGATGAATTAAAGTATATTGATATCTCAAGTACAATGATAAAGACACATAACTTTTTTGTTCAATATTTTAACAATCAAATGTACACAGATAAACCACCACTCTACTTTTGGTTAATCATAATATCGCGTTATATTTTCGGTGGATTCTATACTTATGGAATTGTTTTATTTAATATTGCTATTGAATCATTTATGCTTATTAAACTTTATGACTTTTTGAAGAAGCACTTTAACTATAAAGCTTCAGGAATTATAGTTTTTCTGATTATTAGTTCGATCCTTCATTACATTTCAATTGTTACGGTAAGAATGGATGTATTTTTAAATAGTTTTATTGTACTATCACTAATAAATTTCTTTGATTGCTATAAACAAGGTGATTATAAAAAGAATTATAAAACATTTATATATATTGGGTTTGCATTTTTATTTAAAGGATTAGTTGGCGTTTTGACTCCATTACTTGTAATAATAATTTTCAAATTTATTGCATCTAAAAAATATACATTAAAAGAAATAGGTCTATTGAAAGGTCTGGGAATTATTCTACTCTTTGTACTTTTTTGGCTAATTCCATCATATCTTGCAGTTGGTCCTATATTTATAAAACAGTTATTATTTAAGCAAATTTACGGTAGAGCTGTAAATGCATATGTTCACAAAAAACCTTTTTACTATTATTTATGGACATTACCTGCGATAGTTTTCCCTTGGTGTATTGCTTTTTGTTACTCTTTATATAAAAGTATCATCAATAAATCAAAAACTGATTTGGATAAATTCCTTTTATTATGGATTGGTATAACAGTGTTTTATTTATCACTTGTTAGTAGTAAAATAATTATATATCTATTGCCATTAACAGTTCCAATGATGATAATTACTTATATTGAATTAGGTAAAGCAAGTAGAAAAGCTAAAAATATAATTTATTATACAACAGCATTACAGTTGCCAATTCTTCTTATTGCAATATTTTTTATTCATTCTGAGGATTTTTTGCCTTTCAAAACATCAGCTATTTTAGGCTTAAGTATTATAACTTTAATGATTATTATATTCATAATCAAAAATAAAATACATCGTGCATTTTATTTGTCTGGAAGTTTAATGTTTATATTGGCGATTTGCTTAGGATTAAATATGAAAACATTTAATAAAGAAATTGGATTCTATAAATACAAATCTATAATTACAAAGTATGTTCCTAATAATCAAATTATTTATGCTTTTGAAGATGACTTGCTACGTACACAGTTTATGATTCCAAATAAAATTGTTTCCGTTAAAGAAGAAACATTTCAATTGAAGGAAAACAACATTTTTTTCTTAAAGAAAAAAAATCTAGACAAAATCAAAGTTACTTATACAATGTTATATCAAGATGATAGATTTTGTTTTATAAAAATAAAAATGAATGGAGAAATGTAAAATGGAGAAAATTTTTATGATACTTGGATTTACAGGTCAAGCAATGTTTTCTGGTAGATTTTTAGTTCAATGGATTGCGAGTGAGAAAAAGAGAAAAAGTGTTCTTCCACATGCATTCTGGACTTTAAGTATATTAGGAAGTTTATTGTTATTAATATATGCTACATATAGAAAAGATCCTGTGATCATGATGGGTCAAGCATTTGGACTTATTGTTTACATTCGTAATTTGATAATTATCAAAAAAAGTAAGAAAGTAGGATTCGAAAATGACTAATTTTATTGACCTAAATATTCTCAACTTTTTTATATCAATTTCTAATAAAGGTTTTCACATTTTGGATAGTATTATGATTTTTTTTACTGTTTTAGGTGATGATGGATATATATTTATAGCGACCTCTATTATTTTATTGATATTCAAAAAAACTCGTTCTTTAGGAATTTTACTTGCTATATCGCTATTATTAACATTAGCAGTAAGTAGTATCACGAAACACGAAGTCCATAGAGTACGTCCTTATGAAGTATTTACTAA
The DNA here is from genome assembly GCA_017988045.1 of Fusobacteriaceae bacterium. GTDB lineage: Bacteria > Fusobacteriota > Fusobacteriia > Fusobacteriales > Fusobacteriaceae > JAFGUR01. The sequence goes on along the minus strand of JAGNSM010000142.1, from coordinate 337 downwards.
TATTAAACTTTTAGTTGATAAACCTTCTAGTAGTTCTTTTCCTTCAGGACATTCATCTGCAGCATTCGCAGCATTTGGAGTATTTTTATTTACAAAGAATAAATATCGTTACTTTGTTTTTGTAATTTCATTCTTTATTTTATTTTCTAGGCTTTACCTAAATGTTCATTTCTTTTCGGATGTTGTTGCAGGTGGGTTGATTGGTTTATTTATTTCGTGGACTATTGTCAAAATCTATGATAAAATATCTAAGAAAAAAATAAAGGTGGTATAAAATGAAAAAATATGTGGCTTATGCCGTTCTAGCTCTAAATATCTTTTGTTTTAATATAGCAAG
>JAGNSM010000141.1 GCA_017988045.1 Fusobacteriaceae bacterium | reverse complement strand
TTTTGACTAGAAGTTGAAACTCTTGCGTAACCTACATTCATAATAAATCCTTTGTATTGAACTTACTATTTATCTCATATATTAGAATGATTGTAAAGTAATGTCTATTTTCCTAAATGAACAGGTTATTGAACTTGTTTCTGTAATTACTCTTTTTGTGTCCTACTTCTTATTGTCAAATCATTTATTTTATCTCAGAATCTTTTAATTTTGAGTATGAATTGATGTTACCACTCCAATATACAAGAGTAACAAAAATACCGTACTCAAAAGAGTTTATTCTTAAATCTTTAGAAAATGATTTCGAATTTAAAAAATTTAAATATGGAAAATCTCCATTATTTTGTACACACTGTTCAGAATGTAATGGATATAACCCTAAAAAAGCTGATTTACTCTTCAATGAAGAACATAACAAAACACAGGAAGAAGAACAAGTGTAAGGGCGAAAATTTAGAGCTTTTAAATCTTGAATGAATAAAATTTAAAGACCAAACTATCAAGTCATTTCTCCACTTGTCCTTCAGTTCGGTCGTTAGTCCAAATATAATTAACCTTTTTATATGGTAATTCTAAATATCCCTTAAATTATCCAAAATATTGCATATTGAATAAATTTACTAATAGTTTGTTATTAATAACTATATGCTAATAATTTAAATGATAAAATATTTTATAAAAAATTAAAAGAAGAAAAAATGAAAGAACAAGCTTTAAAATATTTAAGAGTTGCGTTGAATAATCCTGATGCAGATTTTCATGATGGTCAATGGGAAAGTATTGATGGTTTATTAAATCAAAAAAGAATGCTTGTTGTTCAGCGAACTGGCTGGGGAAAAAGTATGGTCTATTTTATGGCAACAAGATTATTAAGAGACCAAGGTAAAGGCCCAACATTATTAGTTTCACCTCTATTATCACTAATGAGAAATCAGTTAGACTCTGCACAAAGAATGGGTGTAAGAGCAGCAACAATTAATAGTACTAATGCCAATCAATGGGATGAAATAGTAAATGGTTTAAATTCAAATACTATTGATGTATTACTTATATCTCCTGAGCGTTTATCAAATGAAAAATTTAGACAAACTATACTTCCTCTTATTGCTTCAACTGTTGGATTATTTGTAATTGATGAAGCCCACTGTATCTCAGATTGGGGACATGATTTTAGACCAGATTATAGATTAATAAGTAGAGTATTGGGGGTAATTCCACCTAATGTATCAGTACTTGCAACAACTGCTACAGCAAATAATAGAGTTATTGCTGATATAGTTTCTCAACTTGGTGATGATATTGATATTATAAGAGGAGAATTAGTTAGAGATAGTCTTCAACTTCAAAATATAAATATGCCAAATCCTGCAGTAAGAATGTCTTGGTTAGTAGATACAATCCAATCAATTGAAGGTAGTGGAATAGTTTATACGTTAACTCAACGAGATGCTGAAAAATTAACTGAATGGTTTAAAATAAATAAAATAGAAGCAGAAGCATATCATTCAGGTATTCCAGATAATGAAGATGGTAGTTCTAGAAAAGAAGAATTAGAATGTAAATTAATTAATAATGAAATTAAAGTTTTAGTTGCAACTGTTGCCTTAGGAATGGGTTTTGACAAACCAGATTTAGGTTTTACTATTCATTATCAAAGACCATCATCAGTAGTTCATTATTATCAACAAGTTGGACGTGCAGGACGTGCAATAGATAAAGCTTATGGTATTTTACTATGTGGAGAAGAAGATGATCATATAGCAGACTTTTTTATTAAAAATGCATTCCCTTCTTCTTCTCACATAACAGATCTTCTAAAAGCATTAGATACTAATGATGGATTATCCATTCCATCATTAGAAAAATATCTAAATTTAAGTAAAAGTCAAATTGAAAAGATAGTTAAATTCTTAACTGTTGAGTCACCATCTCCTATTGTAAAAAAAGGCACAAAATGGTATTTAACTGCTACTGGAAACAATTATACAATTAATCAAAATTCTATTGATCTAATAACTCAAATCAGAAAAAATGAACAGGTTCAAATGCAGAACTATATGAATGAAGATGGTTGTTTAATGCTATTCCTTCAAAACGCATTGGATGACTCTTCTCCACAAGCTTGTGGAAAATGTATTAAATGTATGGGTTCTTTACTTTCAGAATCTTATGATGATGAGCTTGCGACTAGAGCGTCTCTCTTCCTTCGTAGAAGTTATCAACCAATACAAGCTAGAAAACAGTGGCCTGGAGGCAACCCCTTACCTAAATATAGTTTTTCAGGCAGAATATCAGAGGACTTAATGGCAGAAGAAGGTCGTGCTTTGTGTCTATGGAGGGATGCAGGCTGGGGAGAATTAGTTGTTGATGGAAAGTATAATACAAGATGTTTTGATGAAAGGTTAGTTGATGCATGTTTAGAAATGATTACTGAATGGAATCCTACTCCAATGTTTAGTTGGGTGACTTGTATGCCATCAAGAAATAACCCTACAATTGTTCCTGACTTTGCAAAAAGACTTGCAGATAAGTTAGGAGTTCCCTTTTTAGATTATATAGAAATTATAGGACATAAATCTGAACAAAAGTATATGGAAAATAGTTTTCAACAAGCTAATAATCTTGATGGAGTATTTAAAGTAAACATGAATGTAGGAGAGTATGCCCCATGTTTACTAATTGACGATATTGTTGCTTCAGGGTGGACATTTACAGTTGCATCTGCATTGTTGAGACAAGTGGGTGTTCAGGCTGTACACCCCTTAGCTTTAGCATTAAACTCACCAAGGATGAATTGATTAATGAATGAATTTTTAACAAATGATACAAAAGTAATAATTTTGTTATGTGGATTTTTTGGTAATGATAAATCAATTAAGCCATTACCTCAGAGTAAATATAATTTACTTGCACGCTGGTTGCATAGTAATAAAATGAGACCAGAAGATTTACTTGAAAAAGAAAATGTATTACAAGCTTCAATTGGCACTAATATAGAACTTGAGTACCTTAAAACATTACTTAATCGAGGTGTTCAACTTGGATTTGCAGTCGAAGAGTGGCAAAGACATGGAGTATGGATAATTAGCAGAAGCGATAAGAATTACCCATCTTACTACAAAAAGCATTTAAAAGAACAATCTCCTCCCTTATTATACGGTATAGGAGATATATCATTATTAAATAATGGAGGAATATGTATAGTTGGTTCAAGAAAGGTAGATGATAAAGGTATTTTATTTACAGAAGAATCCGCAAAAATATGTGCATTAAATAATATTCCAGTTATTTCAGGAGCAGCAAAAGGCGTAGATCAAATATCAATGATTACAGCACTAAATAATGGTGGTATATCCGTAGGTGTACTTGCTGAAAATTTATTAAAGACTAGTTTAGATAGAAACTACCGTAATGCTATTTCAGATAAAAGATTAGTATTAATATCACATCGACATCCAAATGCTCATTTTACAGTGGCTGCAGCAATGGCAAGAAATAAATTAATATATGGATTATCTGATTTTGGATTAGTAGTTAGCTCCGAGTTTAAAAAAGGAGGTACTTGGGCAGGAGCAGAAGAAGAATTGAAGAGAGATAATTCAATCCCTGTATTTGTAAGAACTGGGGAATCTATTCCTTTAGGGAATAATAAACTTCTTGAATTAGGTGCAATTCCGTGGACTAATGAAATTGATGTAAATAATTTAAAGTCTCAGTTGATATTTTTATCTGAAAATAGAAAGAGAAAAGAAAAGGATGTAAATCTTTTTAATATTATCGAGCAAAATAATATTAAAAATGAACCTTTAGATTCCAAACGTGAAGTTTATGAAGTAGTATTACCTATTATATTAAAATATATAGAATCTATAAATGATATCGATGAGTTAGCACAAGTATTGAATATAACAAAAACACAACTCAATATTTGGTTGACTTTAGCCGTTAGTGAAAAACGATTAAAAGAACTTTCACAACCAGTTAGATATATTAAAATTTAATGTCAATTGAAAAAAATAAATAGACAAAGCAAATTTATCAAGTAGTAGTATACTCAAAAGACTAACAAAGCCTAGCAGTGAATGCATAGCGTCACTGAATTCAAACGTTATGCATAAGAAGGATAATACATATGGAAATTTTGACTCGTGCATTTTATGAAACACTAGAAAATGAGTTAAACAAATCATTAGTTTCTCATAATGAAAATGAAGTTAGCAATTTAGAAGAAAGTATGCTTCAAGAGCTATTACCTGATTTAGTAAAAACCTCTAAAAAAAACACTATTATCAGATGCTCCAAAAATGCTTGAAGAAAGAAGAAAACTTTTTACTGAGTTCAGTCAAAGAAACTACACTCGATGGAATACACCTTTTGACTTACTTGAAACATTTATTGTTATATGTACTGAAGCAGGTGAAGAATTTAACAATTCATATCGTTCTACTGCAGTAGAAGAGAACAATCTTGTTTTTGATATTGTTGTTAAACACCATGCCAGAGCATGTCATATTTCTCAAGAAATCTTATGCTTATTAAAATCTGGATTTGCTGATGGAGCTCATGCTAGATGGCGAGCATTACATGAAGTCAATGTTACAGCAATGTTTATTGCAAAACATGGGCAAGACTGCGCAGAAAGGTTTTATAGACATGAGATAATTGAATCTTATAAAGGAATGCGTCAACATAAAGCATATGAATACAGATTAAACGAAAAAGGACCTACTCAAGAAGAACTACTGGAGTATAAAGCATCTTATGATAAATTGATTACAAAATATCGAAAAACTTTTGGAGAACCATATGGTTGGGCTTCTAATGCTATCATCAATAAACGTGTAAATTTTGCTGATATAGAAAAAGATGTATTGCTAGATCATATGAGACCATATTATAAGTGGGCTAGTCAAAATATACATGCTGGAGTTAAAGGAATTAATAATAAGCTAGGAATGTGTGAAGCGACAGAAGATATTTTATTGGTTGGACAAAGTAATTCAGGAATGACAGATCCCGCACATTCTTCTGCAATTTCTCTAGCTCAAATAACTACAGTACTATTAAATATAGAACCTAATATAGATAGATTAGTTATTTTAAAAATTATTGTAGAAATGGAAAAGGAAATTGGTGAGGCTTTTTTGCAGTGTGACAAAGCTGGAAAAGTATAACAAAACATTGGAAAGTAATAAATTACCCTGCGGTTAATTTATTACTCAATTTAAACGTTTAACAACCTCTTACTCTTGGAACAGTTTTAGTAACAGAAAGCTTGTTCCAAATAGAGTTGAGATTTGGAGCATGTTCAATAAGGTACAG
>JAGNSM010000047.1 GCA_017988045.1 Fusobacteriaceae bacterium | reverse complement strand
TTATTGGAAATAACGGTGCTGTAGAGTCTGATTTCAAAGAACTTGCATACCAAGGTAGCCATAATATTGGGATTTTTCCTGCATAAACAAAAACATTATTTGCCACAAGTTTTTTTCCTGGATAAATTGATATTTTTTTTGCCTTCAAATGATATGGCAAAACATCCTCTGGTTTATCTTCAAATGTTTTTAATTTTAAAGCTTCTTTAGATGTTGTAAACCAAGCATTTTTTACATGAGCTTCATCAGGAAATTGAGCCAAGAATTCCTCTCCACCATAATATATCTTATTATTTAATTCTGGTGCTCCATCTACCTTAACGTAAGAAATTCCATTTCTCACTTTCAAATTTTGATTATCCAAATTAAAATATATCTCTTCTGCTTCTACCTTATTTTCACCTTGTTCAAAGATAACTCCGTCACTGGCTAACACTAGATTTTTATCAGTCATTTTTTTTAGTTTATAAGCTTTTATTTTTGCTGTTTTTTCTGCATCTGCATTAGGATAAACAAAAGTCACTCCCCCATCAGCAGTAAATTCTTCATTATTAAAATCTATAGTAGCTTCATCTGTCTCTACATCAAGCTTATTTCCACTAGGATACAGATTAAATACCACCAATATCATCATTATATATTTTAGATAATTTTTATTAAACGCTTTCCCAAACATCGATTCCTCCAAAACTTCTATTAAATATCATTGTATTATAGCACAATTAATTCTAAGAAAAAAGCAATCCATATAATTTTGCATAAAAAAAGGGCAAAAGCCCTCATTCACTAGATAGCCATTCTAAAGCCTCTTCTCTAGTGCAAAACACCCTTACATTTTTTTGTCCAGAATAGCGAAGATATGCATTAAAAAGTATTCTTTTTACTCCGCAAATTCCAAGTACACCAGTTTTTGCTATATGTTCTTTTAATGTTATCTTTCCTACTTTTATAACTTCTTCCATGTATCTTGGAGAACCAAATGAATTATTGTAGTTCGACATAACCAATACTTTTTTTTCTTGCTGTAATAGTATGCTTCTTTCTTTATAAAGTATATTTATCATTTCGTCGGCAGTTATACATCCATCATAATTTGAAAATAATATTTTTTTATCTTTATATTCAATCCAACTAACTTCCATATGTGTACCTCCTATTTTTACTTTACATTTAAAGTATAGGCGATTTTTATTTATGAAACAACTTTTTGAATTTCGATTTGTAAAAAAAAAGAGCCAAATTATATTCTGGCTCATCTCAAAACTAATAACTAGCTAATTTATCTTTTAAAGCTTGTTTTTGCATTAATCCTACAAGAGTATCTACTACTTGACCATTTTTGAAAACTATCATTGTAGGGATACTTCTTATTTTGTATTGTTGAGCTAAACTTTCAACTTCATCAACATTTACTTTTGTTATTTTTTGAGGAATTTCAGTACTTAGTTCGTCTAATATTGGTCCTAACATTTTACATGGTCCGCACCAAGCTGCCCAAAAGTCAACTAATACTACTCCCTCATATTTTAAAACTTCAGTTTCAAAGCTTGAATTATCTAGATGAATTACTTTACTCATTTTTAAACCTCCCATTTTTAAATTATACCAATCTTATCATGTATCTTTTCCTTTGTCAATTGGTCAAGAATTTTTCTGATTATTCTTGGCTTTGTATATAGTTTATACTCTGTATTTCTCATTATCCTTTTAATTTTTTTTCATCAAATTTCTTTTCTATATCAATTTCCAAGTACTTATTTTTTATGACACCATCTGTATTCTCAAGATATTCTAGAGCTATATCTCTGACTAATTTAACAGTTTTTACATCTGTAGTAATATCAGTAAATCTAAGGTCAGAAATCCCACTTTGACGTTTTCCAAATATTTCTCCTGACTTTCTAAACTTCAAATCCTCTTCAGCTATTATAAATCCGTCATTGGTTTTTTCAAGAACTTCTAATCTATTTATTGAATTATCATTACTTGAAGATGAAACTAAAAAACAGTAAGCTTTCTTAATTCCTCTTCCTACCCGTCCACGAAGCTGATGAAGGGCTGATAATCCAAATCTATGGGCATCATTTATTATCATTACCGTAGCATTTGGAACATTAACTCCTACCTCTATAACAGTTGTAGATACAAGTACATCTAAATTTCCTTTTTTGAAAGAGTGCATTACCTCGTCTTTTTCTACATTACTCATTTTCCCATGAAGTATTCCTAACCTAAACTCTCTCAACTCATTCTCTTGCAGTTCATCAAAAAGTTCTTCTACCGACTTCACGTTTAATGTTTCGCTCTCTTCAATAAGTGGCGCAACAATATATACTTGGTCGCCCTCTTTAAGTTTCTTTCTTACAAATTCATACATCTTACTTTTTTCTATATTATCTTTTATACACTTAGTTCTTATAGGTGTTCTCCCTGGAGGCAGTTCGTCAATTATTGATAAATCCAAATCTCCATAGATACTAAGAGCCAAACTCCTTGGTATTGGCGTTGCCGACATAACCAAAAGGTTGGCAAGATTTCCTTTTTCTCTAAGCTTCCTTCTCTGCTCTACTCCAAATCTATGTTGTTCATCTATAATTATAAGGCCCAATTTCTTAAACTCAACCTCATCTTCAATGAGAGCATGAGTTCCAATCAAAATATCTATCATTCCCTCTTTTAATCTTGCCAAAAGTTCCGTTCTCTTTTTCCCTTTTACAGACCCTGTCAAAATCTCTACTCTTATTCCATAATTATTAAGCTCGTCTACCATAGACAGATAATGTTGGACAGCAAGTATTTCAGTAGGTGCCATAAGTACCCCTTGATACCCGTTCTCTACCATATAAAGAAGCAATACCTCTGCCACTATTGTTTTTCCGCTTCCTACATCACCCTGTATAAGCCTGTTTACTACTTTCCCACCACTCAAATCTTTATGAACCTCTGTAATTACTCTTTTTTGAGCAGATGTTAAACTAAAATGAAGATTTTCTAAAAACTTTTTAACCAAATTTTTATTATCATTTAAAGTATATATTTCATGAGTTTTATGCAAAAGATACTTTGATTTTAATATTCCAAACTGCAATAATAAAAGCTCTTCTATGGCAAATCTTCGTTTTGCTTCTTCCAATTCCTTTTCATTTTTAGGGAAATGTATATATCTCATGGCTCTTTGTCTATCTACAATTCCGTATTTTTTAAGTATCTCTTCAGGTATATTTTCCTGTAACTCTTTAATTTTATTAATAATTACCCATTTCGTGTATTTTCTTATATCATTTTGACTGACTCCATGAACGAGAGCATAAATTGGTAATAATTCTGCCCTAACTTTTTCATCATCTTTTAGCACTTTAAACTCTGGATTAGTTATTTGCCAACCAAAACCTCTCTTTGCAAGGCCTATAAAGAGCATCTCTTTACCTTCTACCACATACTCCTTGACATATGGCATCCCAAACCAAGTAAGCTCCATGTATCCAGTCCCGTCACTTATTTTTGCCTTAAATAGTTTCCTTCTATTAGATGTTGTAGTCATTCCAGCCTTTATTACCATGGCTTTTACCAGAACAAACTCTTCGTTTCTTATTTCACCGATACTTTTAATATTAGTTCTATCTTCATAGGTTCTAGGAAAATTATAAAGCACATCAAAATAACTGTTTAATCCCAACAGTTTAAACTTTTTAAGCACCTTTTCATGAAGGCCTTCTACCTTATCAAACATTCCCTTATATAACTCTAAGTTATCTTCCATAATTTTTCACCACTCTAAAAATTTATAAACCAATTATAGCATTTTCGGTTAAATATTGAATTATTTATTTTATAGATGTATAATAGATATGTATACAAAATTAGTGTATTCTTTATAATTAGGAGGTTTTATGCGCAAACTAATATTTCTTTTTTTACTTCTTATAAATATATCTTCCTATGGAATTACCAATGTTAAAATTATTCTCCCTGAATCAGAAAAGGATGTTAGATATACTTATTATCTTGATTTGTTAAAACTTTCTCTGGACAAAACAACTAAAAAATACGGAAAATATCAACTTAATATTCAATATCGAGACGTTACTAGAAAAAGACTTATCTCTTATCTTGCTGATGGAAGTCCTGATTTGGATGTTATTTGGACAGGGACTACTATCGAAAGAGAAAAAATTATGCTTCCTGTGAGAGTTCCTCTTCTAAAAGGACTTAAAGGCTGTCGACTTCTTCTGATAAACAAAGATAAAAAGGATGTTTTTTCTAAAATAAAATCAGTTAATGAATTAAAAAAAATGACTGCTATCCAAGGAATAGATTGGCCTGATACTTCAATTCTTACTGCAAATAACTTCAAAGTAGAAACTACTGCTATTTACGAAGGAATGTTTAAATCACTTAATTTACAACGTGTCGACTACTTTCCTCGTGCTATAAACGAGCCTTTTGATGAGTTGAAAGCAAGACCTAACCTTAATCTTATGATTGAGCCATCAATTATGCTCTACTATCCTGCACCAAATTTTTTCTTTGTAAATATAAAAAAAATAGAACTAAAAAACAGAATTGAAGAAGGACTAAATATGGCTATTAAAGATGGTTCTTTTGATAAATTATTCTATAACCATCCTTCTAATTCTAAAATTTTCAAAAAAATAAATTTTAAAAAAATGAAAATATTTAAACTCGATAATCCATTCTTAACAAAAGAAACTAAAGCAATTATGAACAAAAAAGAGTATGTAATAAAAATAGATTAGAAGCCGTAGCCTCTAATCTCAGGTTGTCGACAAAAAAATGTCGATATCTCTTTTTTTGCCCTAAAATATTTGGTATAATACTCTTAGAGTGTGATTAATTATAATGACAGTTAAAACTACAGTTTCAAAAGATTTGCCTTAAAGTAATATTTTAATTAGAATATGCTTTTAATTAAAAATAATTTAGTTAGAAATTTAAAGCTATTAACCTATCTTTCATTAGAGATAAAGTTGCTTATCTTCACAGTAATCTTGAGATAAATAGTATTGATTCTGTTGTTCTTTTTAAGATTATCCTTATTCAATATACTTTTGGGATTCGTTCCATGAGACAAGCTATTAAAGAAATTGAAGTCAATATTACTTATCGTTGGCATCTTGACTATTGATAAACCTATCCCTCATTTTTATACTTTTAGTAAAGTTTACAAAAAAATTGAGGGAACTGATATATTCAAATTTATTTATTTTACTAATACATGTGTATCTTCTGCAATTACTAATTCTTCATTTGTTGGAATAATAAATACTTTAGTTTTACTAGTTGCCGTTGATATTTCTACAACACCATTTTCATCAGCTAAAGACCTAAAGTTATTATTTCTTTCTTTATCCAACTCTACTCCCATGAATTCTAAACCTTCACAAGATTTTTCTCTTACTAAATCAGCATTTTCTCCAATTCCACCTGTGAAACATATTGCATCTACACCTTCTAGTGCTGCTGCATATTGAGAAACATAAGATCTGATTCTATAAGTAAGCATATCTATAGTTAATGCTGCTCTTTCATCTCCATCATCAAAGGCTGCTCTAACATCTCTAAAATCAGAAGTTTTTCCTGAAATACCTAACATTCCTGATTTTTTATTCATTCTAGCATCCATTTCTCCTGGAGTTAGCTCTCTTTCACCCATTATATATAAAACTGCTGCTGGATCTATATCTCCACATCTTGTTCCCATCATAAGACCTTGTAATGGTGTTAACCCCATTGATGTATCAATGCATTTTCCATCTCTTACTGCCGAAATAGACGAACCATTTCCAAGATGACAGACTATAATTTTTGAATCTTCTTTATTTAACAAAGCTTTCGCTTTTCCAGAAACATATTTATGTGATGTTCCGTGAAACCCATATTTTCTAACTTTTAATTCTGTATAATCTTCGTAAGGTAATGGATACATGAATGCTTTTGCTGGCATTGTTTGATGGAAAGCTGTATCAAATACTGCTACATTTTGTTTAGTTGGCATAAGTTCTTTGCAAACTTTAATTCCCAAAATATTTGCAGGATTATGAAGAGGTGCCAATGCACTTAATTTTTCCATTTTTCCAATAATTTCATCAGTAACTATTACTGATTTATCAAATTCTTCTCCACCATGTACAACTCTATGTCCAATTGCTTCTACCTCATCTAATGATTTGATTACTCCATTTGCACCTAACAATAGACTTAATACAAGTTTTATTGCTTCTTCATGATTTTCAAGAGCAATTTTATCAGTCAATTTTAAATTTTTTGCAGGAACTTTATATGTAGAAACACCATCAATTCCAATTCTTTCACATATACCTTCTGCCAATGCTTTTTTTGTGTCCATATCAACTAATTGATATTTTAATGATGAACTTCCGCTATTTAATACTAAAATTTTCAATTTTTATTCCTCCAAATTTTATTATTCAGCTTGACATGCTGTTATTGCTGCAACATTTAATATATCTTCTACAGAACATCCTCTTGAAAGGTCATTTACTGGTTTATCCAATCCTTGTAATAATGGTCCATAAGCTTCTGCATTTGCAAGTCTTTGAACTAATTTGTATGCAATATTTCCTGCTGATAATGTAGGGAATACTAATACATTTGCTGCTCCTGCTACTTTTGAATCTGGAGATTTTAATTTTCCGATTGCATCTACTAAAGCTGCATCTGCTTGTAATTCTCCATCATAATCAAAGTTTACTGCTCTATTTTTTAAAATTTCTGTAGCTTCTACCACTTTATCTACATCTTCGTGTTTTGCCGAACCTTTTGTTGAAAAAGAAAGTAACGCTACTTTTGGTTCCATTGCTACTAAACTTCTTGCAGAACTTGCTGCTGAAGTTGCTATATCTGCAAGTTGCTCAGATGTTGGATTAGGAACTACTCCACAATCAGAGAATATTAATACTCCATTGTTTCCATATTGTTTTGTAGCTTCTGGCATAACCATTAAGAAACATGAAGAAACTGTTCTAAGTCCCGGTTTTGTTCCTACTACTTGTATTGATGCTCTTAAAACATCTGCTGTAGGTGATGCAGAACCTGCTACCATCCCATGAGCATCTCCCATTCTTACCATCATTGCACCAAAAAATCTTGGTTCAGTAAACATAATTTGTCTTGCTACTTGTTCTGTCATTCCTTTTTTTTCTCTTAATTTTACAAATTCCGCTACATAAGCATCGAACTTTGGAAAAGTTCTAGGATTTACTATTCCTATTCCAGTTAAATTTACCCCTAGTTTTTCTGCATCAGCTTTAATTCTAATTTCATCTCCAACTAAGATTACTTTAGCTATTTTTTCTCTCTTAATTAATTCCGCTGCTTTTAATACTCTTTCATCTTCAGATTCAGGTAAAACAATAGTTTTTCCCAATAATTTAGCTTTTTCTTTAATTTGATTAATAATAGTACTCATGTCCCCTCCAAATTTCTTACTTGTTAATTTTATTTTAACATAATTAAAAAAAATTTTCAAAGTTTTTTGAAACTTTTTATATCAAAAAAAAATGAATTTTCTAATTAAAGATAGCACCTATATACTCTTCTACGTCAAACTCCCTCAAATCATTGATTCCTTCGCCTACTCCAATAAGTTTTATAGGTTTTTTTAGTTCTTCTGAAATAGCAAAAACTATTCCCCCTTTAGCTGTCCCGTCTAACTTAGTCACAACAAACCCTGTTAAGTGTGTAACCTCATTAAACACTTTTGCTTGTGTAAGACCATTTTGCCCTGTAGTTCCATCTATTACTAACAAACTTTCATATGTAGTTCCTTCACCCAATTGCTTTTCTAATATCTTATTTATTTTTTCAAGCTCTTTCATGAGATTATTTTTATTATGCAATCTTCCTGCTGTATCTATGATAGCAACATCAGCATTTTTACTTTTTGCTAATTGTATAGTATCAAAAACAACTGCTCCTGGATCACTTCCTTGTTCATGCTTTATAATCTCTACTCCTGCTCTTTGAGCCCATTCTTCAAGTTGCTCTATTGCAGCAGCACGGAAAGTATCTCCAGCTCCAAGTACAACCTTTTTGCCTTGAGCTTTTAATTTACTTGCAAGTTTTCCTATTGTAGTTGTTTTCCCTACTCCATTAACGCCAACAACTAATATAACATTTAACCCAGGTTTATTAATATCTAAGCCTGTCCCATCTTTTATAAGAAATTCTGTCATTACTTCTCTAAGAACCCCATAAACTTCTTGTGGATTTTCAATTTTTCTTATTTTTACTTCTTTTTCCAATCTTTCCACTATTTTAAGAGTCATATCCATACCAATATCCGATTGAATTAATATATCCTCTAATTCCTCATACAACTCATCATTAATTATACTTCTTCCTAGAAAAAATGATTTTACCTTCCCAAATAATCCATCTTTCCCTATGCTAGCACTTAACTTTTCTTTTAGACTCTCAAAGAATCCTTTTTTTTCTTCTTTTTCCTCATCTTTTTTAAAAAGATTTTTTAAAAAACTCATATTTCCCTCCAAAACTCTATTTCTTATTAGAACTATAACACATTTAAAACACATATGCAATATTACCGTTCATAAATTCTAAGTATAAAAATTCACAATAAAAATAGAGAAGATATCTTCTCTATTCAGTCTCATATTTATTAAGTTCTTGATTCAAATGTGCAATATCACTATTTAAAGCTTCTATTACACTTACTTTTGATAACAAATCACCAGTAACATAGTTTACTATTTCTTGATTTGTTGTTTCTCTATCTTCAATTTCTGTAGCAGAATCACTTACAGCAGTAATAGCTCTTGACATTTCGTCTGTTGCAATCATCTCTTCTTCTGTAGCTCTTGCTATTTCTTCTACCTGTCTATTACTTTCTTCACTTTTTTCCAAAACTATATTCATTCTTTTTACCAAGTTTTCTTTAATTTCCACTCCATCTGCAACGCTTACGCCTACTGCAACATTTGAGTTTTTAACATTTTCTACTTGTAGTCTTATATTAGTAACTATTTCACTAACTTTATTAGTTTCTCTATTAGTTCCTTCTGCCAGTTTTCTTATTTCATCAGCAACAACAGCAAATCCTCTACCTGCTTCTCCTGCTCTAGCTGCTTCAATAGCTGCATTTAATGCAAGTAAGTTTGTTTGGTCTGAAATTCCTCTGATTGCAGAAGCTATTCCTTCTATATTTTTAGAGAACTCACTCAAACTATCTATATTTTCTGTAGATTCATCAATATTTGTAACTATTTCTTCCATTTTTTCATTTAATTTATTAAGTTCACTTAAACTATTTTTCGCTTCTTCCATAGCACTATTTGAGCTTTTTAAAGTAGATTTAGAATTCCCATTAGTCATTTGAGCAGTTGAAGCTATCTCTTCTACTCCAGCTAGTGTTTGCTCTACTGCTGCAGTTTGATTTCTTATTAAATCCATTGTTTCATCGATTTTTTCTTTCAAATTAACGAGTCCTAAACTATTAGAAGTTCCATTTACACTACTATCTATAGCTTGACTAATTTTATTAATCTCATCTGTTATCACATAAATATCTGATTTTACTCTTCTTAGAAGCTCATTAATTACTTTAACAAATTCATTAATCCCTTGACTCATAACACCTATTTCATCATGAGAATCTATAAGTACATTTCTATTTAAGTTTCCACCATCTCTAGCTATTTTTGCCAGTTGAACCATTTCATTATAAAGTTTTTTTATAGGTTTTGTTATCGACAGTGTAATCATTGTTGATACCAGTATTCCCACTACAAGCCCTGCTAAAAGAGAAACATACCCGACTATTCTATTAAATTTATAAAGGGATTCCAATTTCTTTTCTTGAGTTTTCATGTAACCATCTATAGACTCATGGATTGTATCCAATTCTCCCTTTAATTCTTTACTTGCTTGTTTTACCATTTCATCTGTAAGTGCTCCATTTTGTTGAGCTCTTGATAAAACTTGTAATTTTTCAGTAAATTTTTCTACATCACTTTTCACCTTTGCTAAAGCATCTAAATCTACTGGATCTTTATGTGATTTACTTACTATATCAATATCATTCATTAATGATAAATTAGCCATTTGAACTTCTGCAACATATTTTGAATCTCTTTCTATCAAAAAATTCTGTTGATTAATTGCTATATTTTGAATTTCTTCATATAATATACTAGCTTTTCTAACCTTTTCTACTCTAGATTGAACTTTTTTAGAATTTAAAATTGCCAAGGTAGAAACAATAATAATTATAGCTAACATTATTGCAAATCCTCCAACAATTTTATGCCAAATTTTTATTTTTACATTGGAATTTAAACTTTTTAACATATCAATATTTTCCAATTTTGCTAATTTTTTTATGTTTTTTTGTAAATCCATTACACTTCACTCCAATAATTTCTTTTTTATTTACTTTTTAGTTCTTTTTCTCTTTCTGCTTGAGTTTTACTATGATAGTAAGGTTCCAGTATTACTGAATTTACTTCCTCTAAGTCTACAGCTCTTTCAGCCAAAATACCTGCTCTAGGAAATACCCTTGCCTTATTTATAAATTTTGCCTTACTTCCCATTATCTCTTCAATAATTTCTTTATATATATATGAAGCATCTCCAGTAAATAAGATTTCATCTTCTTTATACTTTTCTAAAAACTCTCTTAACTCACCATCAGAATATTCACTAATTTTTTCCATATTTTCATAAAGAGCATAATAAGCTCTTTCTTTCCTAGCATCAATTAAAGAAAGTATTTTCCCTTTATATGCAGTTTCATACGCCAACAAATCTAATGTATTCATTGCGGTCATCTTAATATCTTTTTTAAATACTAAAGCCTTTGCAATAGCTATCCCTATCCTAATTCCTGTAAAGGACCCTGGTCCAACTGTAACTGCTACTTTATCCAAATCATCTACACTACAATCTGCTAAATTTAAAATATAATCTATTGCATTCATAATGGTGTCTGAATGATTTGACTTTGTATTTATTATTACTTCTGCCAAAACTCCTTTTTTATCATCAAAAAGAGCTACTGACCCAACTTTAGTTGATGTATCAATTCCCAAAATCAACATTTTTTAATAACTCCTTCTCTCTTACTTCATTTCCAATAACTTTAATCTCTATTTCTCTTGTTTCTTCATCTTTATGAAACAAACTTATTTCTATATACACCTTTGGTAATTCTGATTTTATCAAATTTGCCCACTCAATAACAGTTATTCCATCGCCTTCAATATAGTCCTCATAACCTAACTCATATATTTCCAAAGGTTCAGATATTCTATATACATCAAAATGGTAAAATGGAACTCTTCCACTAGTATACTCTAAAACATAATTAAACGTTGGACTCTTAACATTCTCTTTAATTCCCAATGCTTTTGCTAGTTTTTGAACAAATGTTGTTTTCCCCGTACCTAAATCACCTATTAAGGCAACAACATCCCCCTCTATTAGGTTTCTACCTAATTTAAATGCTAACTCATCTATTTCTGTAAAACTTAAAGCTTTTTTCATTATTACTCCTTGTTTTGTATCTTTTTAACAACATTGGAAGTTGATTTTCCTTCTACCAATGAAACTATTTCTACTCTTCCACCATAAGATTCTACTACTTTTGTTTCTGGTAAATCTTCTTTTTTGTAATCTCCACCTTTTACATGTATACTTGGCTTCAATTCGCCTATTAACTCAACAGGGGTATCCTCTGTAAATATAACTGTATAATCTACTGCCTTTAATCCAGCAAGCAATTCTGCTCTATCAACTTCGCTATTTATCGGTCTAGTAGGCCCTTTTAATCTTTTTACTGATTCATCAGAATTTACTCCAACAAAAAGATAATCTCCAAATTCCTTAGCCTCTTCCAAATATGTCATATGTCCCACATGAAGTATATCAAAGCATCCATTTGTAAATACTACTTGTTTCCCTTGTTTTTTCAAATCCTCTATCAATTTTGAAGCTTCTTCTCTATTTAATACTCTCTTCATAATCTCACCTCTTTTTTACCCAACATTATAACACTATTTCATTTTTATTTCAAATCTATAATAAAAAAGCCCCCACTTTACAGATATATCTGTAAAGTGGGGGCTTTTTATTTAATTTAGTTTATTTTGTTCCAAATATTCTATCTCCAGCATCTCCTAGACCTGGATAAATATATGATTTTTCATTTAATCCTGTGTCTATACATGCTGCGTAAATATCTACATCTGGATGTTTATCTTGAACTTTTTTAATTCCTTCAGGAGCTGCAATTATACACAAGAATTGAATATCTTTGCACCCTTTTTCTTTTAAATAATCTATTGCATAATTAGCTGAACCACCTGTAGCCAACATAGGATCTACCAAAAATACTTTTCCAGTTTCAATTCCTATTGGCAATTTACAGTAATAATAAACTGGCTCAAGAGTTTCTTCATCTCTATAAACCCCTATATGACCTACTCTCGCTGTAGGAATAAGATTCATAATCCCTTCTACCATTCCGAGTCCTGCTCTAAGTATCGGAACTATAGAAACATCTGAAGCCAAAACTTTTGTTGTAGTTTTTTGTATAGGTGTTTCTGTCTCTATCTCTTTTAATTGAAGAGTTTTCCCTGCTTCGTATGTCATAAGTGTTGCTATTTCATTTAGATTTTCTCTGAAAGTTTTCGTATCTGTATCCTTGTTTCGTAAATATGATAATTTATGTTGAATCAATGGATGATTCATCTCAAAAACTGCCATTATTCCACTCCTAACCTATTTAATTTTTCTTTTAATTTTATAAGATTTACTTCTATTCTTATTATAGCATTATCTTCTTTATCCCACTCTTTAAAAACTACTACTCCCTCTTTAATCGTTTCTGCAAATATAAGCTGTAACGGAGTATTGGTCTGAGCAAGTTCTTCTAAAGTTCTGCCTTCTTTGTCTTTTATAGTTTTTATATAATTTCCAATTTCTTTTTGTGAACTCTTTTTAGCAGTATCTAGTGACTCCATTTGTCTCAGCGCTGGGACATTTGATTTTCCTGCTTTTCCTTTTCCTTCAATCTCTACTTTTTTTATAAGACTCAAATCTTTAACAAATACTTCTGCTAAAACAGATGTTGTTCCCATTATAAATATAGTAAACAATAATAAAATTCTCTTTTTCATAAAATCTACACTCCTTTATTTAACGTAAATTACTACTCTACATTTAAACTCTTTAGTAAATTTCTCTGATAACAAACATTTTAATATTTATATTTTACCACAATTATTTTTTTTTTCCAACAATAAGATTTTCATTACTAAAAAATAGTCCGTAAAAAAACAGGACAAAAGTCCTGTTCCCTATTTAAGACCGTATTTTTGTCTAAATTTGTCAACTCTTCCAGTTTCGTCAACGAATTTAGCTTTACCTGTGTAAAACGGATGACAATTTGAGCATACTGCTATTTTAAGTTCATCACTTTTAGCATATGTTGATCTTGTTTCAAATTTATTTCCGCAAGAACATTCCACTTTAACTATTTTGTAATCAGGATGTATACCTTGTTTCATTTTTTTTCCACCTCTTTCCAAACTTTATAATCGAAAATAATTGTACCATAGACTACAGAATTTTTCAAGTATTTTTTACCGAAAAATCTAGAGTTATGCTACCCATTTCTTTTTTATTTAGCAAAACATTATATAATATATATAAAGAAAATGCAAGAATCTTTTTCCTATAACCTAAATTTATCTGTGAAACCCTAAATCAGAAGGATTATAGTCGCCAGAAACATGTTGTACTTTACCCCCAGCTTCTTCAAATTTAATTCTTAATTCTTTTACAAGACCAATTAATTTGGCTGTCTCCTCATTAAGTTCATTTATTTTTGCAAAACCTTTTGACCAATATTCAATAATAAGTTTACTATCTCCAAATATTTTTAACTCTCCTATTTTTGCCGCTAACTTTAGAGCTATATATATTCCCATTAATTCTCCATAATTATTAGTAGACTCTTTTGGACAAAGATAATTCCCAAACTCATTTACCTTTTCATCAGGAACTACTTCATTTACCAAAGACTTTCCTCTTTTGTCTGTTACTCTTACTTCTACTCCAATACCTCTCCCTGTACCAGCATCAAAATATATTCCTTCTTCTAAATTTGCCTTAATCTGCTCTTTATTCTCATAATTAGCTCCAGACCTTAGCCAGTCTATAGCTTCTTTTTCTGTCTTAAAACTTTTATATCTTGTCTTTTTATCTTTAATTTCTTTTTGACATTTATCCCAGTCATAATAAATTTTTTCTGTTCTACTATCAACAAAATGGACAGCATAATATTTTTTTATTTTGGACTTAGTTTCTATTTCTGAATCACCCTTTAGCCAGCTTTCTGCCTTTTCTTTAGTATCAAAGCTCTTATATTTAGACTTTACTCCTTTGCAAATTTCTTGACACATTGGCCAACTTTCTACTATTCCAAAGGTATTTTCATTTATAAAGTAAGCATAGTATTTCTTTTTCATTCTTCACCTCTCTGTTAATAATACCATATATATATAATTTTAAACAATTAGACCTTTAATTGTTTTTTTAAAATTCTTAATTAGATTTTTAGTTCTTTATATATAAAAACCACTTCTATACACTATAACCAATCTTGTACCCAAAAGATCCGTTGGTGAAAATATTAAAATAAAATTTGTATTAACTTTCTTTTGGGCAACCCAATTTTTAATTGATTTTTCAAATATATCTAGTGGCATAGCTCCATTTTCAAGAATAAATGTATGATAGTCTTTTTCATTAAAACTATTTTTTAAATTATTTTCAGCATATTTTCTCATCTCTATA
The DNA here is from genome assembly GCA_017988045.1 of Fusobacteriaceae bacterium. Lineage (GTDB taxonomy): Bacteria > Fusobacteriota > Fusobacteriia > Fusobacteriales > Fusobacteriaceae > JAFGUR01. The sequence continues at coordinate 957 of JAGNSM010000047.1, read as the reverse complement.
AATTTAAGTTTTGATAATTCATAAGCAAGAGCTTGCCCAGGGTCTACACAGTCTCTCTCTATCTCAGTTTCAACCATTTTATCAGATAATCCTGTCTTTTCTTTCATATAATCAATTGCTTGTTCCCTTGTCCATCTTTTATAATGGATTCCTACATCTACAACCATTCTAACTGCTGCCCACATCTCTCTTTGTAAAATTGCAAATTCATCATAAGCAGTTTTTTTCTCATAATTCTCTAGCGCCAATTCCTCAGCATACATTGCCCAACCTTCACTCCATGTAGTAAAAGGAAGAATTGTTCTTATGAAAGGTAGACTTTGAGATTGTACTTTAATTCCTTCTCCCATATGATGACCTATAATTCCTTCATGTGCTGCGTAAGTAAAAATATTTTTTCTATTTATAAGTATAGGATTAAATATGACAACTCCTGGTTTACTTCCACTTTTGTTAACATGATGGTATATTGCAGCTGGAGCTGAAGAATATTCCATTTGTGAAACTGTCTTCCAAAGAAGTTCTCCTTTAGGAAATTTTTCAAATGAATTTACAGAATCCTCTCTTACTTCCTCAGTAAGCTTATTTGCATCCTTCGAAAGTTCTTCTATATATTTTTCCTTATTTGTAATAGTTTTTATATCAGATATTTTTTTATCCAAACTTACAACTAATACATTTTCTTTTGGATTCTCACTTAAAAAATCAGAAATTTGCTTCTCACATTTTTCTAAGCTAAATAGTGGGGGAATTATTCCTATACTCTCCCTATAGTTCAAATCATCTAAAAGTTGATTTATTTTTGTGTCAATTTCTTTTAAACGACTTATATAATTTTTGGCTATGTTCCATTTAACTGTGGGATTTAGTAAAAAATCCAAGAATGTTGATATATTTAGTAATATAATACTAATGAGAGGTGATTGATATGAGACCTATCATTAAAGAAATTATTGA
>JAGNSM010000140.1 GCA_017988045.1 Fusobacteriaceae bacterium | reverse complement strand
AATCTAGTATCAAGTATGTTAGCTGTTGTTGCACTTAGTAGTGCTTTACATGCATTTGAACCTAAAAAGCCTGTGTGTTTAGCTCCAGCAAAACCAGGTGGTGGTTTTGATCTTACTTGTAGACTAGTTACTAACTCTATAATGGAAGCGAAGCTTATAGATAAGCCTATGATTGTTAACTTTATGCCAGGTGGAGTTGGAGCTGTTGCTTATAACCATGTTATTGGTGTACGTTCAAGTGATCCAGAAATTATGGTTGCTGCTAGTGCAGGTTCTGCACTTAATATTGCGCAGGGTAAATTTGGTGATCATGATGAGAGTGCTGTAAGATGGCTTGCTGGTCTGGGAACTGATTATGGTGCTGTTATTGTAAGAGCTGATGCTAAATGGAATACTTTGCAAGAATTATTAGTAGATTTAAAGGCTAATCCAAAAGGATTTGCACTAGGATCTGGAGGTTCTATAGGTTCTCAAGATTGGTTTAAAGCTGCATTAATTGCAAAAGCTGCAGGAATTAATCCTAAAGATATGAAATATGTAGCATTTGAAGGTGGTGGTGAGGCATTAACTGCACTTCTTGGAGGTCATATCCAAATTTATCCAGGTGATATTGCAGAATTTTCAGGTCAATTTGATTCTGGTAAATACAAAGTATTAGCAGTTCTTTCAGATGAGAGACTTCCAGGTAAATTTAAAGATATTCCAACAGCAAAAGAGCAAGGTTCAGATGTGGTTTGGAATATTTGGAGAGGTTTTTATCTTGCACCAAATATTACTGATGAGCAATATAACTACTGGGTTGAAACTATTAATAAATTAGTTAATACAGAAGCATTTGTTAAAGAGAGAGAACTTAGAGGACTTTTCCCATTTACAAAAGTTGGAAAAGACTTTGATGTTTTTGTAAAATCTGAAGTTGAGAAATTTAAAATAATGGCTCAAGATGCAGGTTTAACTAAATGATAGATAGATTATTTGGAGTATTTCTCTTATTCCTTGGTATTTATTTTATATGGGGAGGGAACCAATTAGAGGTTCCTTTTTCTTATGATCCACTTGGACCAAAATTTTTCCCAATTGCTGCTGGAGTTATACTTAGTATATTAGCAGTATTTACAATTATAAATGCTAAGAAGGTGAGTTTCCCTGCATCTAATACAATGCTAAAAACTGGGTTTATTGTAATTTTATTAGTGATTTATCAATTAACTTTTGATGTTTTAGGCTTTTTACTTTCTACAGGAATTTTAGTATTTTTTATATCTCGAATTTTTGCAGGAAAGCCATTACAAGCTTTAAGTGCAGCTGTTGGGGTTAGTATTACAGTGTATATTATTTTCAATATCTTACTGGATGTTCCACTGCCAGTAGGTACAATCTTTACTTCACTATTAGGAGCTTCGTAATGGATGTATTATCACATTTAATGGATGGGTTTGCTGTTGTTTTTCAGCCGATGAATCTTTTCCTATGTTTATTAGGGTGCTTATTAGGTACGCTATTTGGTGCACTTCCTGGACTTGGGCCAATTAATGGGGTTGCTATTCTTTTACCTATTTGTTATTCATTAGGTCTTCCTGTTGAATCTTCATTAATTATGCTTACAGGTATTTATTATGGTGCGGAATTTGGAGGTAGAATATCTAGTATCTTACTTAATGTTCCTGGGGATGCAGGTGCAGTTTTTACTTGTTTAGATGGTTATCCATTGGCTAAAAAAGGATTGGCTGGACCAGCTCTTGCCCTTTCGGGAGTTTCTTCTTTTATTGGAGGAAGTATTGCAATAGTAGGACTTACTTTTTTTGCCCCAATGTTAGCAACGTTTGCAATTGATTTTGGACCTTCTGAATATTTTGTATTGATGGTTTTTGCTTTTGGTACAGTGTCTGCCTTAATGGGAGTTAGTCCTGTTAAAAGTTTAGTAGGTATTACTATTGGTTGGATGATTGGAATTGTAGGTGTTGATTCAACAACTGGAGTTATGCGTTTCAGCTTTGGAGAACCAGATTTATACGATGGATTTGAATTCTTAACTGTTATTGTAGGATTTTTTGCAGTAAGTGAAATTATGTTGATGTTAGAACACCATAGCCATGATGATTTTGAAATGCCTAAAATTACACGTATTTATGTAACAATAAAAGAATTATTAGTGTGCAAATGGACTATTCTTCGATCATCAGTAATAGGTTTTATAGTTGGTGTTTTACCAGGAACAGGTGCTTCTATTGCAAGTGCGGTTTCATATACTATTGAACAAAAGCTTGTTGATAAAGAAGGAACATTTGGAAAAGGTGATATGAGAGGTCTTGCCGCTCCTGAATCTGCAAATAATGCTTGTGCAGGTGGTGCCTTAATCCCAATGTTAACGCTTGGTGTTCCAGGAAGTGCAACAACAGCTGTTTTATTAGGTGCATTGATGCTTTACAATATCAATCCAGGGCCGATGTTATTTGCTGATCAGCCAGTATTGGTATGGGGTTTAATTGCTTCTATGTATGTTGGGAATATTTTATTACTAGTAATTAACTTTCCTTTAGTAAGAGTTTTTACAAAGATTTTATTAATACCTTATTGGTTATTAGTTCCATCTGTTATTGTATTGGCATTTGTAGGTGTTTACTCGGTTAACGCAAGCACATTTTCAATGGGAATGGCTATTTTACTAGGAGTACTAGGGTATTTCTTAAGAAAATTGAACTATCCTATGGCACCTGTTATTTTAGGATTTGTATTGTGTGAAATCATGGAAGATAACTTAAGACGTGCATTTGCTATGAGTGGTGGAGAGATTAGTATTTTCTTTGGAAGTACAATTAATAACGTTTTATGGGGTATGACATTGGCAATCTTTTGTATACCAATGATTGCTAAATATATCTCGAAGAAATATTCTTTAGGACAAAAAACTACTACGAAATAAGAATAAATATTTCACAAAATCATAATCATATAAGATTATGAACTCAGTACCTAATGAAAATATTTCATTAGGTACTTTTCAAACACCCATCTAAAAGAATCTAGTATAAATTTATAATGTTATTTGAGCTTATATTTACGTTCAGGACGACCTACTGATCCATAAAGAGAATCAACTTCAACTTTACCTGATAATACCAAATATTCTAAATATCTTCGTGCAGTTGTTCGATTTATTCCTAAGCAAAGTGCAACTTCATTAGCTGAAAAGAATATATCATTTTTACATAATGCAGAAAAAATCTTTTCCAATGTAATATTATCAACACCTTTAGGCAAAGATATATTCAAGGATTTTGGAGCAGGCATTGTTTTACTTAAAAATTCATCCACTTGAAGTTGTGATAATTCTTCTTTATTAGAAAACTTATATTTATAATCCAAAAACTTTTGCATAGATGCTTGAAATCTATAAAACATAATTGGCTTGATAAGATAGTCAAACACCCCATAACGTAAAGATTTTTCTAAGGAAGCCATCTCTTTAGCAGCAGTAATAAGAATCACATTAGTAGTAAGAGAGGATGCATGCATCCATCCTAATAAATCAATACCATTTCCATCAGGAAAGTAAACATCCAAAAGCAATAAATCAGGTTTCATTAGGGGTAGATATTCTTGAATTTCAGCGATGGTATTTGCAATTGCAATAACTTCAAAACCTTCGAGTTTTTCAACCATACTTTGATGCAAAAGAGCAATTCTTGGATCATCTTCTGCGATAATTACTTTAATCATATTTCTACTTTTTTGATATATATACTTGTAATAGTACCATAATTACTTGGTACTATAGTAATAAATCCATTTATTAGTTCCAAAGTATTTTTAACGAAAAAAAGACCATATCCACAGTGAAGATTACCTTTAGTTGTAAATCCTTTTTCAAATATTTTTACTATCATTTCTTCATCAATTCCTTTGCCTGAATCCTCAATTTCAAAAACTATATCATTGCCTATATCTGTTGCAAAAAGTTTTATTTTCTTAGCTTCTGAATCCAATGCTGCATCAATAGCATTATTAATAATATTACCAAGAATTGTTACAAGATGTTTAGAAATCAAAGGATCAATAGGCTCTTGAATACTACTGTTTTCATCAAGTTCCAAAATAATACCTTTTTCAAATGCATAGTAATATTTACCAATAAAAATAGAAGCAACAATAGGGTCATGAATCATTTCTTGAAATTGTTCAATAGTTCTTTCATCTGGTAAATGGTCTTGCGAAATAAGAGCAATAGCTTTATCATATTCACCAATTTGAATATACCCTGATATGAGATGCAGTAAATTTGAGAATTCATGTTTTTTCTCACGTAAGCGTTCAGCATATTGTTTTACATTGGTTAATTCCCATACAATTGCATCTATTTCATCTTTTTTACGACAACTAATAACCATACCAATAACTTTTTTATCATTCACAATAGGAGAGAGAGTGCAGATATAATCAACACTATCAACCTCAATGGTAATATCACGCATTTCTTTACCTGTAAGTAAATATTTTTTAAATGCTAAGGGCGGTTCACTTTGCGTATCTAAGTTAAAATAGTGATTGGCTACATCATTACTTAGTGTTAATTTCCCATTTCCATCTGTAGCAATAATCGCTTCTTTAACAGAGTTTAAAATGGCATTTTTCTCTAAAAAAAGGCGACCAAGTTCTTCTGGTTCATAACCTAGAAGAGAACGTTTGAGTTTACTAGAAAATAAAGTAGCAACTAAGAGTTCTACAAAAAGTGCAATATAAAGATAACCTAAGAGCTGTTTATGATGTTCATTAATAACATTTTTAACTTTTTCTTCTAAATATCCTACAGAAACAATACCAATAATTTCGCCTTTTTTATTAAAAATAGGAGATTTTCCTCGAATAGAAGATCCTAAAGTTCCTTTTGCTTTAGAGATGTAATACTCACCATAAAGAAGTGCCCTATCGTTATCTTTCCCTACCATATGTTCACCAAGAAGAGCTTTATTTGGATGAGATAATCGTATACTATTTTCATCCCCTATAACGATAAATTCAGCATCGATATTACGTTTTATTATTGTAATAATATCTTGCAACTCATGATTAGGGTCATTTTTCTCAACTAACTCAATGATTTGAGGCATAAGTGAAATTGATTTTGAAATACTCAAAGCTCGTGTACCGATTTGATCCTCTAAAACTTTTTGCAATACATTTCCAAAAAAAAAGGTTACAGACAGAAGAGTAGCAATAACTAAAAGTGTGGAAAAGATAACAACAGTAGGCAGTAATCCAATTTTGGATGAGTAAAAATTTCTAATTATTTTCATAGTTATTTCCGATTGATTTTAATAGCGTATATTAAATTATATAATATCATTTAAATTCTTGAAGATAATAAATTTATTCTTAA
>JAGNSM010000139.1 GCA_017988045.1 Fusobacteriaceae bacterium | reverse complement strand
TTTGCTCCTGAAGCAGGTTCACAAAGAATGCGTGATATAATAAATAAAGGTGTTACAGAAAAAGAGATTATCAATACAGCAATTTCAGCGGTAGAAGCTGGATGGCATAGTTTGAAATTTTATTTTATGATAGGGCTACCTTTTGAAACAATGGAAGATGTAAAAGGAATTCATGAATTGGTGTCTAAAGTTCTAGAAGAAACTAAGAAAATTAGTGGAAGAGTTATGATTAGAGTTTCTATATCAAATTTTATTCCAAAGGCACATACGCCTTTTCAATGGGCTAAACAAATGAGTAAAGAAGAGATGGAAGAGAAGCATAAATTTTTAAAAGACCTGTTTTACAATAAAAAAGGTACATCAGCAAAAATACATCATATGGAAACATCTTATTTAGAGGGAATTTTGGCTAGGGGAGATGAAAAAATCTCTGATTTGATAGAATTAGCCTTTAGAAAAGGTGCTAAAATGGATTCTTGGACTGAGTATTTTAAGCCACAAGCTTGGGCTGAAGCAATAGAAGAGCTTGGGATAGATACAGAAAAGTATCTTGGAGCTAGAAGTCTAGATGAGAAATTACCTTGGGATTTTATAGATTCTGGTGTGACTAAAGAGTTTTATCTAAGCGAGTATAAGAAAGCTGAAGAGCAAAATCTAACAGAAAACTGCATGGACTCTTGTGCTAATTGTGGAATAAACACAAGGCTACAGGCTAATTGTAAGGATTTTATAAAAAATAATAGTTAAAATAAAAAACAGGCAAATTTTAATTTGCCTGTTTTACTTTTTATTTCAATTTAAATATATCGCCTAAAATTCCTGTAGTTCCAGAAGGCGTTTTATCCTCTAGAGAACTTCCTGCTGCACCGATAATTTCACTTAATACGGCACTTTTTAATATTTTCTTTTCTTTAAGATTATCTAAGTTGAAGTAAAGATTTCCGTCAACATTTCTCATCATTACTCCATCGAAAGTTCTTCCTTTTCCATTGTTAGTTTTGTCTAAGAAAGATGAAGTATAGCTAGGAGTTGCATAAACTAGGTATTTAGCTTCTACCTTATCTCCAGTATAGAATCCGTTTTTAGAGAAAACAACATATTTTAATTCAGAACTTTTTACCCATGATTTAAGGAATTTAGCTTTTTCTTCCAAAACTGCTGTTTCAGTTCTCCAAATACCGTTATCTTTTAGGTTTTGCATATTGAAATATAAAACACCATCAATATTTTTTACAGCAATTCCATCAAAGTTTTTTGAAGTACCACTGTATTTTATATCTCTAAATGTAGGATAAAAGCTTGGCATAGCATAAAGCATATCATCTGAGTTAATAGAGGTATTTTTATAGAATCCAAAGGCTTCTGCATAATCAGAAGAAACTCTTACATAAGGAAGTTTTGATTCAGTAACCCATTCTGTTTTAAGTATTTGTGCTTCTTGAGCTTTAGTCACTCTTTCTTCTTCAAGTTTAGCAGCTTTTAATTGTTCCTGTTTGGCAGCCCAAACTTTATTTTTAGAAGTTTCTTGTTCTAATAAATCTTCTTTTTGAGCTTTAGTCATGCTGTTGTAACTTTTAACTTTATCTTTTGTAAGGATAAGGTTTTTATCCTCAAGAGATTTTCTTTTTACAAGAATATTTCCGTTAACTTTTTTGAATCCGATTCCATCAACTAAAGTTTCTTTTGCAGTAAACATACCTGTATAGCTCGGTAATGTATAAAGCTCTCTTCCAGCAGCATTTACAAATACTGGAATTGGATGAAGAGTACTTCCTGAAACATCAAGAATAATATCGTTATATTTTAAATCATCTTCTGTATACCAATCTGATTCTATCCAAAACTTAGTATATTTTGCATTTTCAGAAGGGTATATTTTTTCTCTGTAAGCCTTTGCAACATATTCTCCAATAGTTTTTAGCTCGTAACCTTTAATCCATTCAGCATAGATAGTAGTGTATTTTTTACTAGCCAAATCTCTTGATTCTGCTCCATTTTCACTTCTATCTACAGTAGATTCAAGCAGAGCATACCATGCTTTTCTAGTTTTCTTAGTAAGAACATTGTCAATTTTTATTGAAACCATAGCAGTTTGGCTAAGATTTCTACTATCGACTATTTTATAATCCCATTTGTACCCAGTTTCTTTGTAATAAACTTTCATAAGTTTTGTTTCTTCAAACCCTTTTATTTCTAAATAAGTTTTGTAAGTACCAGTACCTTTAACAGTAGAAAGTTTGGCACCAAGTGTTTTCATATCCAAATCAGTACTTGCGCTAAAAGAAAAAATACTGAAAACCATAAAGACCATCATAGTTATAAATTTTTTAATTTTAATCACTCCTTTTTTTGTAAAATTATAAAAAATTAAAAATATATCTATATTATAACATAGGAAATGATGAGAAACAATATTTGTTAGGTAAGTATCTATGATTTGAATGAAAAAATATGATGACGTAAATAGTGAGTGATGGATGATTTTCAGAAAAATGTGTATACATCTGCAAATAAAATGGAAAAATAATTTTTTGTAGGTTATTCTTTATAAAAATAGAGAAAAAAATGGGAGAGCAATATGGGAATTTACAATGAAAAGATTTTGGAAAGTAGAAGGCGAGATTTAAGAGTTAAACAAACAGAAGCAGAGAAAATTCTGTGGCAAAAGTTAAGAAATAGACAGATTAATGGATTCAAATTTTTTAGGCAATGCAGTATTGGAAAATATATTGCAGACTTTTATTGTTCAGAACTTAGGTTAGTCATTGAACTTGATGGTTCTCATCATTATGAGGAGAATGTTTTTGAGTATGATAAGATTAGAGAAGAATTTATGAAAAGTTTGGACATCCAAACTATTAGGTTTAATAATTTGGATGTTTTTAAGAGTTTGGATGAAGTTATGGAGAGGGTGTATTTTGAGGTGAGGAAAAGCTCGAACTCCCTCTAAATAGCTATGAATAAGAAAATTTAAAAGCTCAAACTCCCTCTAAATCTCCCTCTTACTCTAAGAGGGAGACTTTTTTGGTACTTCTTCGAAGCTCTACTATAGGTTTCCCTTGAGGTAAGGGAAACCGCTAAAAAGGGAAGAGTTATGAAGCCATATATAGTGAAACACTATTGATTTTTATGGATATGTGTATATGGTGGGAAATAAAAAAGCCCTCTAAGTAGAGGGAGTAGAAAGTTTTTCAGATAATTCATGGAAATAAGCTGTATTAAAATCAGAGTGTACATCAGTAAGAAACTCTGAACGAACTTTATCTAAAAATTCAAAAAATGTGTAGCCATTATTTAAGAAATTTTCAATCATATTGATATTAATGTCTAAAATAATTTGCTTTTCTACTTCATTTGGATGAATCAAAGAGATTTTTTTTATATAACCAGTAGCATCTTTCCAAGCTTTTGTTGATGCTCCCGTTATACCTTTTGTTGAAATGAATAAACCAAATTTAATGGATGTCACGTCCATTAATGATTTAAATTTTCCTACATATGTAATTCCAACTGGTTTTGAATAGTTTTTACATTCAATTAATAATCTCTCAGGAAACCAAGAGGGAATTCGATTTTGTCCTTTAAGATACGAACCAAACTGATTTAAAGTAACCAAAAAGTCAATTTCATTTGACGATGTTCTGGGATTAGATTTGAAGTCTAGAATTTCAATTGAATTTAAAATTTGTTCAATTAAAATTTCTAATAAGTCACCTTGTTCTTTTGTATTTTTCGATTTTGAGGTCTTAATCTTTTGAATAATTGATTTAAGTTCTTGTTTTTTTAGGTCATTAATTTTTATGGAATCTAAATTTTTTATATATTCTTGAACTAATTCATAATCAATCATCATTATTCTTGTACCACCTTGTAAAAAATTACTAGATATTTAAATGGATTTTCTGAATTTACTAAATTATAATCACAATTGGTACAAAAGATATCCGTATTGATATCATTTAGCGATTCATATATTTCGTCTGTTACTTCGTGACATTTTGGACAATAGAGCTTATAAACAATTTTGATGTAACCTAATTGAATTATCTTTGAAAATATTTTATAACACAAGGAACTATTAATATGTAATGCTGATTTAAATATCTCTGGGTAAATGTATTCATTTGATTTATAGTCTTTAAGTAATAGAATAAATTTCGAAGATTCGTCTTTGTTAAGAAAAACTTCAGTTGTAATTAGATTATCTATTATTTCCAATGTACTTAATAACATAATCCATTTTCTCCTTATCTTGCCTATTTGAATAGAAATGAATCAATGTAAAGTCTAAAGAAGTAAAGTTATTTCTAAAAGTCACAGTTTGCTCATAAATACCTCTATTACTAAGTGTTCTCTTAAATGTTAATCCCCTGTGGTAAATTCGTCTTCCTTTTTCAATATTTTCAATAAAGTTTTTTAATGTAATTTTGTCATCTTCACATTTAAAATCATTGATTAAGTTATTAAGTCTTGCCATGATTGGAAGTTGATTATTGTCATCTGCACGCAAGGAAATTTTTCCATTTGATTTATCATTTGCTTTTATTAAGGCTTCAAAAATATCTTGATGAGAAATCAAAGGGTTATCATTTTTTGCTTTTAATATTTTATCAGCAATATTTAGAGAATTAAGCTCTATAATATCTAATTCTAATTCATTTTTAATCCATTTAGTAGTCTTTAAAAAGATATTTGAGTAGTAATCGTCTTCAGTAAATTCAGGATTAACACCATCAAATTTGATTTGTAATAGTTTTTCTTCTTTAAAAATAGATACTATAATTGGAGATTTATATGAAGTTGAATCATCATTTCTATTTTTTATTAATTTTGAAAATTTTATATTTATTTCATTGGTATCATAAGAGATTGTAGGTTTTTCTAAATTTGTAGAGATAAAATCAAATTCATTATTGGGATTAATAAAATTACATTCGATTGTTGAATTGTTTTCTAAGTACTTAAAAGAATCCAAATTAACTATATGGAATAAAAAACAGTATCTATAAGGTTTTTTAAACTCATAATCTTCTAATAATTTAACTATTTTTTTTTGCATTTCTTCTGATTCGTAAAGCTTTGAAATTATATTTTTTTTAGGATTATCTTCATGATTTTCTAAAGGTAATTTTGTATCTATTTTTTTTATTTGTGTTAAAACTTTTTTAGAATCATATGAATTCATATACATACTATTTTTTATAGAATTTGAAATATAATTTGCATTAGTAGAAAAATCAGAAGACATTTTATTCCCCCTAAAATTAGTGATTTATGATATTTAATAATATCATGAAGTTAAGAGTATTTCAATAATTAAAAATAACTCACTAATTTTTTTCTTTTAGCCACTTCCCTCCTCGACTGCTAAATTTTCCCAAAAAACCGTTGACAGAATAAAAAAAAAGTTGTATAT
>JAGNSM010000138.1 GCA_017988045.1 Fusobacteriaceae bacterium | reverse complement strand
AAAAAATGACTTCACATTTCATGTAAAGTCATCATTAATTTTTAAATACTTTTATATAATTTTAAATATTTCTCTGCAGATTGCTCCCATGAGTAGTCACTACTCATAGCTGTTTTTATTAGAGAGTTCCAAAGGTCTTTTTTGTTATAATAAAAGTCTTCTGCATATCTAATCGTGTGAAGCATGTCATGGGCATTATAGTTTTTGAAAGAGAATCCGTTTCCACTATGTGTAAATTCATTATAAGCTTGTACAGTATCGTTAAGTCCACCAGTTTCTCTTACTATAGGGATAGTTCCATATCTAAGAGAGATTAGTTGACTAAGCCCACAAGGCTCATAATGAGAAGGCATTAGATACATATCTGAACCTGCATAGATTCTATTAGCTAAAGCTCCATTATATCCAATATAAACGCCTAATTTGTCAGGGTATTTTTTCGCTAGATTACTAAATTTTTTCTCATATTTTTCATGGCCTGACCCTAAAATTATGATTTGAACTGCATCATTGTTCATTATTTCCTTAATAACGTGGTCAAGTAAATCTAGTCCTTTTTGAGGGTCAAGTCTTGTAACCATACTTATTATAGGAGTGTTATCACTAATAGGTAGTCCAAATTCTTTCTGTAAAGCTCTTTTATTTTCAAGTTTATTCTTAAAACTGCTTAAATTATAATTTTTTACAAGAGATTTATCTGTTTCAGGGTTAAAAACGTCAATATCAATTCCATTTACTATTCCAGATAAGTCATGGTCTCTCATTCTTAAGTAATAATCTAATCCTTCACCAAAGAAGTGAGTTTTAATTTCTTGAGCATAAGTTTCACTGACAGTATTTATTTTATCTGAATTCAATATGGCAATTTTCATAAAATTAACATAATTATCTTCAAATTGATAATGATGATGTTCTAGAGATCTTTTACTAAAGTGGCCTTGAAATCTTAGATTATGTATAGTGTAAAGAGTCTTAATATCTTTATAAAATTCTCTGAATTTATATCTTGCATTTAAGAAATAAGGAAGCACTCCTGTTTGCCAGTCATTACAATTTATTACATGGGGCTTAAATCCAATTTTTTCTAATGAAATAAGAACTACTTCACAAAAAGTTGCAAACTGAATATCATTATCCCAACAATCATAAAGAGAATCTCTTTCAAAATAAGTACGATTTTCCACAAGATATACTGTGATACCGTCAATTTCTACAGAAATTATATTATAAATCTCATTATATATATCAACACTTGTTACATATTTTGAATCCTTTAAATATTCATTGTTAATTTTAGAATATTTTGGGATAAAGACTCTAACATCATTTTTCATTTTATTAAGTGCCTTTGGAAGTGCGTATGCTACATCAGCTAGACCACCTGTTTTTATTAAGGGATACATCTCGGAAGCTACAAATGCTATATTCATAAATTACTCCTTTATTTATTATTTATCTGTAATAAAAATTGACAACTTTCAATTTACAATTGAATCCAACTGTAATTCTCATTGTCCATTGTCAATTTAGTATATATTAACTATTTCCTAAAGTGCTTCCACTTTTAATAGTTTTTGACTCAAAATCAGATGCTTTAGCATTTGAAAATATTCTACAGTTTCTTTCAACGATAGTTCCATCAGGTACTTTTACATTTTTACCAATAACGTTTAATCCACTATTTAGTACATCTGGTTTTTTCTCATTAGGAGTAAAATCTTCACCAAATCCAATTTTACAATCTTTTCCAATATGAATTTTTTTGTCTAAGATTGCACCATCAACTATTGCACCCTCTTCAATTACAGTATCATTAAATATAATAGAATTTCTCACAATAGCACCAGGTTTTACTACTACTCCTGGACTAAGAACTGATTTTTCTACCTTTCCAGCAATGATACATCCATTAGAAATTAGAGATTGTTTAATTACAGCTTTAGAACCTATTTTTACTGCTGGTCTTTCTTCACTTCTTGTATAGATTTTCCAATCAGGTTCATACATATCAAGCTCAATTTTATCAACAGTTTTTATAAGGTCAAGATTGGCTTCAAGATAAGAATCATATGTTCCTACATCTTTCCAATAATCAGAGAATTCATAAGCATAAACTTTCTTTTCACTTATAAGTTTAGGAATAATATGTTTTCCAAAGTCAAGGTCTTCTGCCACTATAGTTTCTAAATATTCTAACAATACATCAGTATTAAAAATATAAATTCCCATAGAAGCTAAATTTGATTTAGGCTTTTTAGGTTTTTCTTCAAACTCAATAATTTTTTTATTTGAATCAGCATTTAGTATTCCAAATCTACTAGCTTCTTCTAGGTCAACAATTTTAGCTGTAATAGTACAATCAGCATCATTTTCTTTGTGGAAATCTAAAACTTTTTTATAATCCATTTTATAGATATGGTCACCCGATAAAATTAGAACATATTTAGGATTATTTCTTTTGATAAATTCAATGTTTTGTAGGACAGCATCAGCTGTACCACGGTACCAGTTAGAACCTCTCCCACTTTCTTGAGGTTGTAAAAGTGATAATCTATTGTCTCTTCTATCTAAATCCCAAGGTTTTCCAGTTCCAATGTGTTCATTCAATGAAAGCGGTAAGTATTGAGTTAAGATACCAATATCATAAATCCCAGAATTAGTACAGTTACTTAAAGTAAAATCGATAATTCTGTATTTTCCTGCAAAAGGTACGCTTGGCTTAACTCTTTTTTCAGATAATATGTCAAGTCTTGACCCTCTACCTCCTGCTAGAATAATTGCTAGTGTTTCCATAAAAATGCCTCCCCTATTTTCCTAATCTTACTGTTGTTATAAGTATTCCTTTTTTTTTCTAAAAAATCAATAGCTACTAGGAAAAAAAAGATTTTTTTTTCTAAATTCACGCAGAATATGTATTAAAATTATAAATATTGAATTTTTTATTCATTTGCTTAATATTAAAAGAAAAAAATTGATAAATGGAAGAAAAAAGATTTTTTTAGACATTTGAGTTTTTGCTTATTAAAATAATACTACTTAATCGTGTTTAAAAAATGTTTATTCACATTTTACACTCTATAGTTTCAATATTTAGTTTTATCAACCCATTGTATTACAAGACTTATACAATATAAAAACGATATTAAAAACAGTTTTTTTATTATTGTTTCTGATAAACAAAAAAATTGAGTTGCCTCAATTATAATTTTTAATACTTATATTTTTAAATTAAGTACAAATGTCCAACAAACTAAAGAAGGAAGTAATTGAAAACAAAATGGAATTATTTTACAATACATTGGACATTTGCCTTAAAGGACACAAGATGATTATATAATAATTCTTAAAAAAATGTAAATATAAAGATTAAATGTGTTATATATATGGAATCAATTTAAATCTAAGTAAAAATTTATTTTTTCAATAAAAGTTTAACCATAGTTTACTCTACTTTTTTGGTGCAGTTTTTAGAAAAGTATGCTATAATCATAAAAATAACATAAATTGAGTTGTAATCTTCAAGTTTATAATTACTGAAAAGACAACAAAATTATTATTTAGGAGGTATTTTTATGAAAAACTATAAAATTGAAAATGAAATAATAAATATTAAGAAACTAATCTCTTTTGAAGAAAGTGTATTTTTTAGAAAAATTACACCTAAATTTTTTAGCCATGATGAAGATGAATATCATATTGAAAGTAAAGTCGCTATAACTCTCAATTATATTGATGACTCAGATAAAGAGATAGAAAAAATAATAGAATTCTATAAAGAACATCAAATAGAGTATATTGGGCAAGAGGTAGAAGTAGAGATTGAAGAGTTTGTAGAATTACTAGAAGAAACGCCTGAATTTATTGATGCAAAGAGTAGATTAGGTAATGTAAAATCACAGATTGCAAATGATTTTACTAATTAAACCTTTACAATTTCTCGAATAAGCCTTATAATATTTTGTAAAAATCAAATAAAAATTAAGTGTTGAACAACCCACTATGTAAAAAAACTTCATATGTGGGTTCTTTTTTTTGAAAAAATTTAGGAGGATAATGTGAGAAATAAGTTTAAGGATTTGGATTGGAAATTTTATAGGAGGCTTTTTGTTTTGACTCTTCCAATTGTTATACAAAATTTAATAGCATCTATGCTAAATATGGCAGATACACTTATGATTGGGAAATTAGGTGAAAAAGAGTTAGCAGCAGTTGGAATGGCAAATCAATATTTTTTCTTTTTTTCTCTTATGCTATTTGGAGTAAATGCTGGAGTTTCCATGTTTATAAGTCAATTTTGGGGTAAAAAAGATATACTTAGCATAAAAAAAATGACATCTATAGGAATAGTTTTGGGAACAACAATATCTATTATATTTATGGTAATAGGAATTATTTTCCCTAATCAGATTATTGGTATTTTTAATAAAGATGCTCAAGTTGTAGCTTTAGGTGGAAGATACTTAGTAGTAGTTGCCCTTAGTTATGTATTTACAGCTATTAGTTTTTCTTTTGCATTTGCATCTAGAAGTATAGAAAATAGTTTTCTTCCAATGATGGCAAGTATTGTAGCCTTATTAATAAATATTGTAGGGAATTATATACTTATATTTGGTAAGTTTGGAGTAGAAGCAATGGGGGTAGAAGGAGCTGCATGGGCAACTGTTTTTGCAAGAATTATAGAAACTATAATTATTATAACCTATGTTTATTACAAAAAAATGCCTATCAAAGTAAACTTAAGTAATTTACTTCATATTGATACAAAATTCTTAAACATGTCAATGAAGGGAATTACTCCTATACTTGTTAATGAAATAGTTTGGGGTCTAGGAAATGTGACATATAATATAATTTATTCAAGATTGGGAGTTTCTGCAGCAGCAACTATTCAGATTACAACAACAGTATTAAATCTTCTTATGATAGTAATTTTTGCTCTTGGAAGCTCAGCTATGATAATAGTAGGGCAAGAGATAGGTAGAGGGGATATTGCAAGAGGAAGAACTTATGCTAAAAAATTATACAAATTAGCTTTGAAAGTTGGAATTTTTGTAGGTATTATAGTTTATTTTGTTGCGCCATATGTAGTTTTATTCTTTAATATGTCATCTGCAGTTTTAAAATCATCTGAAATTATATTGAAAATTAACTCTATAGCACTTATGTTTAGAACATATAATTTTATTATGATAGTTGGTATATTGAGAGGTGGAGGAGATGCAAAATTTGGGCTAATTCTTCAAGGAATAACAATGTGGTTCATAGGAATTCCCCTAGTTTATTTGGCAGCTTTTATATTTAAGCTACCAATATATTATGTAGTGTTATTTTGTACAGTTGAAGAAATAGTAAAATTAATTTTTGTATCTATAAGATTTAACTCAGGAAAATGGATTAAAGATATTACTGGAAGTTCTAAAGATAGAGAGACTCAATTAGCATAATATAAAATTTAGAT
>JAGNSM010000002.1:20836-42376 GCA_017988045.1 Fusobacteriaceae bacterium | reverse complement strand
TATTGCATCAATAATTTCTTTAATGATAGGTCTCATATCAATCACCTCTCATTAGTATTATATTACTAAATATATCAACATTCTTGGATTTTTTACTAAATCCCACAGTTAAATGGAACATAGCCAATTTTTAAGTCTATTTGCTCAAGTAGGAAGAGAAAAGGATAAGATAAAAGAAAGTGAGTACCTAATAATTTTTATTGACGAAGGTGAAACAAATTTTCATCCTGAGTGGGAAAGAAATTATATAAAAATACTTAAAGACTACTTAAGCCAAGTGTATTTTAATAATAAAATACATTTAGTTATTACATCTCATTCACCTTTTGTGGCAAGCGACTTGCCAAAAGAAAATATGATTATGCTTGATGTTTATGATGAAAAAGATGAAGAAGTTATTAATGGTAAACAAAACATAGGGAATTGCAAGGTTGTAAAAAATAAAGATATCAAAACTTTTGGAGCTAATATTTTTGATTTATACACAGAAGCTTTTTTTGTTGAATCTAGTTTTGGAGAGTTTGCAAAAGGGAAGATAAAGGAAGTTGTAAAGGATTTAACTTCAAATGAAAAAGGTGAGTATGGTGATTTAACAAAAGAAAGAATTAAAGAAATCGAATACATTATTGACTCTATTGGAGAAAAACTTGTAAGTACTAAATTAGAAAAATTATATGAAGAATATAGAAACAATAAAAATAGTGTAGAGTATAAAAAAGAACAATTAAAAATGTTACAAGAAAAACTTGGACTCTCTAATGAACAAATGATAAACATTATTAAAAATGGTGATTTAAATGATTAGAATAGATACAAGTAAAATTGAAAATTGGAAAGAGATAGAAAAAAGCCATAGTGAATGGTTTTTTAAGGAATTCAAAAGGAATTTCTCTGAAGAAATAGAAAACTATAAAAATCTTGAGGAGAAAGAAAAATGGTTTTTATCTTCTTTGTTTGAAGTTTCAGAAATAATAGATGAATATAACATAGATTTATACATTAAAGAAATCATGATGTTTTCAATAAAAAAAATAAATAGTGCTAAATTAGAATTGTTGAAATCTGAATATAATTCTTTAGGAGATGCAGCCAAAGTATTTATAAAAGATTGTTTTAAATACGATAAGAGATTTACTAATGACAATCTTGAAAAATGGTGTAGAAATCTTTTTTTATATTTGGCAAATATAACAGTATGTCCTTATTGTAATAGACAATATGTTACTAAGTTTAATGGAATAGATAATGGAAAAAAGCGGTCTACAGCAGACTTAGACCACTTTTACCCACAAGCACAGTATCCATATTTGGCATTATCTTTATATAACTTTATCCCAAGTTGTCACACTTGTAATTCTACTATGAAAAATCAAGATAAAATTGGAATAGATACTCACATCTACCCTTACACAGACTCAATGGAAGAAGATATAAAATTTTCAATAGAAACAGATAGTTTCATGGATAATATTTTTACCAAAAATCAAAATATAAATATTGATATAGATGTTATTAGTACAGATATAGAGAAAAATAAGAAAATTGAAAATAGCCTAAAAACCTTTAAACTAAGAGAAGTATACAAAAATTCCCATAGTAAATATGTAGGTGACTTAATACATAATTTTCAAAAATATCCAAAGTCTTATACAAAAGCACTTGGAGAGATTTTCTTAGAGGATAAAGATAAAGATTCAAAGGAACACCAAGAAAAACTCCAAATCCTAAACGATAATTTCCAAGAAATTATCAAAAAACCCTATATAGACAAAATAGAAAAAGGAGAACCCCTCGCCAAACTCACAAAAGACATAATGGAAGAATTAGGGATAAAATAAAAATTGAGGTGAAATATGTCATATAATCCAGATATTCATCACAGAAAATCAATTAGATTAAAAAATTATGATTATTCAAAAGTTGGTTTGTATTTCATAACGATTTGTACACAAAATAAAGAGAAAATATTTGGTGAAATTACTAACGTAGGGGCACATTGCATGTGCCCAAATAGGGAATCAAACACTAAAATGATATTAAGTGAATATGGGAAAATTGTAGAAGAAGAAATAAGTAAAACCAATAAAATTAGAGAAAATATTGAAATAAATGAATATGTGATAATGCCAAATCATGTACATTTTATAATTGAAATTATTGATAATCTAAAAGGGCACATGCAATGTGCCCCTACGATTGAAAAATTTGGGAAATCAATAAAGGATTCTATACCTACAATTGTTAAATTACTGAAATCATCAATTACGAAAAGGATTAATATACTAAGAAATACAGAAGGGTATCCTGTTTGGCAACGGAATTATTACGAGAACATAATTAGAAATGAAGAAATACATTTGAAAGTCAGCGAATATATAAATAATAACCCAACAAAATGGGTAGAAGATAGATATTACAAATAAAATTTTATTAATGTAGGAGCACATTGCATGTGCCCAAAACATGAAAGTAATCCATAATGTATGTGTTCCGATAAATCAAACAAATAATTCAAAAATCAAAATTTTTCAAAAACCTCTAAATTTATTCTAGAGGTTTTTATTTTGCCTTATTTTCATTAGGATTATTCATGTTTTCAATAAAAATATTTAGACAAAGCCTTAGACACTATGGTATAATACGGAAGATATTCTATATAATGGGGGAAGTTTATGTTAGATTTAATTAAAATTGTAGCCGATGAATTAGGACTTTCTAAAAATAGCGTGGAAAATACTGTAAAACTTCTAGATGAAGATTCAACAGTTCCTTTTATAGCTAGATATAGAAAAGAAGTGACAGGGAGTCTTGACGAAGAACAAATTAGAAATATTGAAGAAAAGATAAATTATCTTCGTAATCTTGAAAAAAGAAAAGAAGAAGTTATTAGACTTATAGAAGAACAAGGGAAATTAACTGATGAGCTTAAATTAGCAATATCAACTTCAGTTAAACTTCAAGAAGTTGAAGATTTATATTTACCTTATAAAAGAAAAAAGAAAACAAAAGCTGATATTGCTAAAGAGCAAGGATTAGAGCCTTTGGCTGATTTTATAATGACATGCGATTCAATAGATAAAATTAAGGTAGAAGCTGAAAAGTTTATTGTTGAAGAAGTAACAACTATTGAACTTGCAATAGAAGGCGCTAAACTTATTTTAGCTCAAAATCTTTCTGAAAGCGCAAAATATAGAGAGAGTTTAAGAGAAAGAATGCTTAAATATGCAACAATTTCTTCCACTCTTATTGAAAAAAATAAAGAAAAAGATACTAAACAAGTTTATAAAGATTATTATGCTCATGAAGAAAAAGTAAGTTATATAGCTTCTCATAGAACATTAGCCTTAAATAGAGGGGAAAATGAAGATGTACTAAGAGTTTCTATTAAATTTGATGATAAAACTAGAGAGTATGTAAATATGGAAGGTATTATTTTACTTGGAAATAGAAAAATAGAAAGCTTTATGAGAGAAATAGTTATAGATTCACTAGATAGATTGATTCTTCCATCAATTGAAAGAGAAGTAAGAAATATACTTACTGAAAAAGCAGAAATAGACTCTACAAAAATATTTAAAGAAAATTTGAAAAATCTATTGATGCAACCACCTTTAAAAGAAAAGGCAATATTAGGTTTAGATCCAGGATTTAGAACGGGATGTAAAACTGTAGTTATTAATAAAAACGGATTCTTTGAATTAGATGACGTTTTATATCTTGTGGAAGAAATGCATCATCCAAAACAGGTAGAAGATGCTAAAAATAAAATCTTAAAATATATAGAAACTTATCATATTGATATAATTGCCATTGGAAACGGAACGGCTTCTCGTGAGACAGAAAGTTTTGTTGCTAAGATAATAAAAGAATCTAAAAGAAAAGTTTTTTATATTATAGTTAATGAAGCTGGAGCATCTGTTTATAGTGCATCAAAACTTGCAGCAGAAGAGTTTCCAAAACTTGACGTTACGGCAAGAGGAGCTATATCAATAGCAAGAAGAATTCAAGACCCTCTTGCAGAATTAGTTAAAATTGACCCTAAGTCTATTGGTGTAGGTATGTATCAACATGATCTTAATCAAAAGAATCTTGAAGAATCTCTTGGAGATGTAATTGAATCAGTAGTAAATAACGTTGGAGTTAATGTTAATACTGCTTCTTGGGCTTTATTAGCTTATGTTTCAGGGATTAAAAAGAATATTGCGAAAAATATAGTTGATTATAGACAAGAAAATGGAAATTTTACAAAAAGAAGTGACTTAAAAAAAGTTAAAGGACTTGGAGAAAAAGCATATACATTATGTGCAGGATTTATAGTTGTACCTGAAGGAGATAATCCTTTAGATGATACGATAATCCATCCAGAATCTTATGATATTGCAAAAGCAATTTTAAAAGAAGCAAACTTGACTTTAAAGGATTTGGGCGATAGAAATAAAGTGTCAACAGCTCTAGAAAATATAAATTCAGAAGAGTTTGCTAACAAAAATAGTTTCGGTAAAGAAACTACCCTAGATGTTTATAATGCACTTTGTAAAGAAAGAAGAGACCCAAGAGACAGTATACCGACTCCTATTCTTAAATCTGATATTTTAAAAATTGAAGACTTAAAAGAAGGAATGGACTTAGAAGGAACAGTTAGAAATGTTACAAATTTTGGGGCCTTTATAGATATTGGACTTAAAAATGATGCACTTTTACATGTATCAGAGTTTCCAACAAGAATAACTGATTTATTAGGAATCCTTGCTGTAGGAGATATTATTAAAGTAAAAGTAAAAGGAGTAGAGCTGGGAAGAGGTAGAGTTTCACTTACAAAAAAGGGGCTATAAATGAAATATAATAAAAATTCTTTGCTTGTAAAATCAATATTTTATAATGATATTGCAATTATTTTAAGTAGTTTTGTAGTATTTTTAACAGTATCTTTTATACTTTTTGTTGGTCAAAATGATAAATTACCAAGCATTCTAGAAGATTCAAATAAAAAGATTGCTATCTCTTATAAAAATTTAGTTGAAAACATTAAAAACGGATTAGAATCAGCCGTATATACTGATAAATTTGAAGAGTACCTAAATAAAATAGATGAAACAATAGTGTATAATGAAAACGGAGAGTTAAATACACTAGTTAACTCAAGAATTGTTAGTGATTATAATGATAAGTTTTACGATATTGTAGCAGAAAATTTAAAAATTAAAGGTTATCAAACAAATGAAATAATTGGTTTAACAATTACGGATAAAGATGGAAATTTGATTTCAGAATCAATTAAATTGGATAATAGTTCAATAGATAAATCAATTTATTCTCTTGCAAAAGATGTTGGTAATTTCAAAAAAAATATTTCCAAAAATGAAAGTTTTAGTTATTTTGACTATATAGAAGAGAAAGATCAGCTTGTTTCTAGAACATATATTAAAACTAAAAATCAACATAAAAGCATTGAATACATAGTAGTTTCAATTGTTGTAAACAATAATTTTTTACAAAAGATGAAAGAGTACGTTAGCCTTGATGAAGGAATTAAACTATTTGTTTTGTACGATGGAGTTTATATAGCTGGAGAACTTGAAATTGCTCAAGGAAAAAACTTTTTTTCAAGTTTAGGATTTGTTAATAACAATAGTACAAGGAATTCAGAAGAAAGAGTAGTTAACGGAGAACTTCACTCAGTTACTTATGCACCAATAAAAGATGGTAGTGATAGGATTGTAGGATTAATAGGACTGGCAATTTCTAAATACTCAATGTTTCAGTTTACAACAACAGAATATGTTCTTTCCATAACAATAATAATGGCGTTACTTGGGCTAATATCACATGTTTTTGGGAAAGTGTACAAAAGAGAATTTGCTCCCATTGAGGATTTGACGAGAATAAACAGGGAAATTACTAATGGAAATTTTGACGTTAAAGTTAGAGTAAGAGCTGAGGGAGAACTGAGGGAATTAGCAGACGCAATGAAAGAAATGATTAAAGTTGTAAGTTCCAATCAAAAAAATCTTGAATCAGAGAATGAAAAATTGCGTGATCAAATTAGAAGAACAAATATGTTAGAAAAACTGCTTCTAAATATACATAGTGAAGATAATATTGACAATATTATCTATTATATATTGGGGGCTTTGACATCTGAAGTAGGACTTGATTATGGAAGAGCTATATATCTTGAATATGACAGCGAACAGGAAGTACTAAGAGGAAAAAGTTCAGCTACAAATATTAAGTTTATAGATAGTGAAAATGAATATTTCAAATTTCAAAGTGGGCTTAAATTACATTCAGAATCTTTAGATAAAGTTGTGAAACTCATAAATCTTGATTTAGATGATAATATAGTAGCAGATGCATTTAAATCATGCGAAATAACATATCATAATGATAGAGGGTTTAAGTTTAAACTAGGAAGTGAACTACTTACAAGTTTAGGGCTAAATAATTTCATACTATTTCCTATTTTTACAGGGAAAAAGTCTTATGGAATAATAATTGTAGATCAGAGCATGACTAAAAAGCCAGCACAAGTTAACGATATTGAGTTGCTACAATTATTATCAATGAATATATCAATTCACTTTAAAAATAAAGAGCTTGAGAAAGAAAAATTGAATACAGAAAAAGATACTACAATTTCCTATTTAAGTAGTAAAATTCTAAGAGAAATTCAAACTCCAACAGAGCTTATAAAAGAAATAATGAATGAGTTTAATAATGGTGATTATATAGATACAGAAAAAATGACTAAGATTCAAAAGAGTATTAATAAAATAAATAATTTGAGCACTTCTGTTCTAGAATATGCAGATACAACTCAATATAATTTTGAAAAACTTGATTTGAAAGAAATAGTTGATAATAGTATAGAAAATATAAAACCTATGCTTAAAAATAGTGTAATAGAGTTATCAAAGCTTTATACACACAAAAATCCTGTAATTGCTAATGGTAAAAAAATGGAAGTAGCAGTAACACAAATACTTATAAATGCACTGGAAGCTGTAGATAAAGTTGGTGGACGTTTAAATATTACTACTAAAAATAAATCTGGTGGAGTTCAAATTAAAATTACTGATAATGGTGTCGGAATAGAAGAGAAAAATATAAAAAGGATATTTGACCCATTTGTAAGTCTTAAAGGTTCATCAGGACTTGGATTATCAATAGTTAAAAAAGTTATAGGTGAACATGGGGGAGAGATTAGAATAAAATCCGAACCTAACAAAGGAACTGAGGTAAGAATACTTTTAAATATATATGAGGAGGAATAAAATGCAAGAAAAAGAGTTAGACTATGGAAAAACACTGAATCTTCCAAAAACTAGCTTTAATATGAAGGCTAATTTACCAAACAAAGAGCCTGAAATACTAAAAGAGTGGAAAACAAAAGATTTATACAAGAAATCTTTGGAAGGCAAGACTAAGAAATTCATGTTACATGATGGACCACCATATGCAAATGGAAATATTCATATTGGACATGCTCTAAATAAAATTTTGAAAGATATAATTTTAAAATATAAAAGATTACAAGGATTTGAAGCACCGTATATTCCGGGATGGGATACTCATGGATTACCAATTGAAATGAAAGTTGCTGAAGAACTTGGAGAAAAAATAAAAGAAATGTCAGCTCTTGAAATTAGACAAGAATGTACTAAATATGCAAAAAAATGGGTTCAAAAACAAAAAGAATCATTTGTTAGATTAGGAATTTTAGGTGAATGGGATAATCCATATTTAACTTTAAATCCTGAATATGAAGCGAAGCAACTTGAAGTTTTTAAAGAACTTTATTTGAATGGATATATATTTAAAGGATTAAAACCAATTTACTGGTCACCAGTAAGCCAAACAGCTCTTGCAGAAGCAGAAATTGAATATAAAGATGTTGTTTCTCCTTCAATCTATGTAAAAATGATGGCAGATGCTGATTTATTAGAAAAATTAGGGGTAGAAGAAGCTGGAGTAGTTATTTGGACTACAACTCCATGGACTTTACCTGCAAATATGGCCATATGTTTAAATGCTGAATTCCAATATGGACTTTATAAAACATCAAAAGGAAATTTAGTTCTTGCAAAAGAATTAGCTGAAAAAGCCTTTGCTGATATGGGAATCACAGAATTTACTTTATTAAAAGAGTTTAAAGGAACTGAGTTAGAAAAATTAACTTATTCACATCCATTTTTAGATAGAAAAGGATTTATCATCCTTGGAGACCATGTTACTCTTGAAGCTGGAACAGGTTGCGTACATACAGCACCTGGACACGGACAAGATGACTATGTTGTAGGAACAAAATATGGGATAGAAGTTATTTGTCCAGTAGATAATCTTGG
The DNA here is from genome assembly GCA_017988045.1 of Fusobacteriaceae bacterium. Taxonomy (GTDB): domain Bacteria; phylum Fusobacteriota; class Fusobacteriia; order Fusobacteriales; family Fusobacteriaceae; genus JAFGUR01. Next base: position 34,031 of record JAGNSM010000002.1, on the reverse strand, counting down.
ACATCTTACAGAAGAAGCTGGAGAAAAATTTGCTGGATTATTCTATAAAAAAGCAAATAAAGAAATAGCAAATCACTTGGAAGGTACTGGACATTTATTAAAATATAGTGAATTTACACATTCTTATCCACATGATTGGAGATCAAAAACTCCTGTTATATTTAGAGCTACTGAACAATGGTTCGTAAGGGTAGAAGGTTCTGATATTAGACAAAACGCATTGGACGCTCTAAAAAATGTAGAGTTTGTACCTGCATGGGGAATAAATAGAATAACTGCCATGATAGAAAATAGACCTGATTGGTGTATATCTAGACAAAGAACATGGGGAGTTCCAATTCCTATATTTTATAATAACAAAACAGGAAAAGAAATCTTTGAAGAAGAGATTCTAAATAAAGTAATTGCACTTGTTAAAGTTCAAGGTTCTGGAGCTTGGGTTAAATATTCTGCTGAAGAATTAATTGGTGAAGAATTATTAGAAAAATATAATTTAAAAGGCGTAGAACTAAGAAAAGAAACAAATATAATGGACGTTTGGTTTGATTCAGGAGTATCTCATAGAGGTGTTCTTGACGCAAGAGAAGGGCTATACAGACCAGCAGATTTATACTTAGAAGGTTCTGACCAACATAGAGGATGGTTCCAAACATCTCTTTTAACTTCTATTGGAAGTACAAAAGATGCTCCATACAAAAAAGTCCTAACTCATGGATTTGTAAATGATGGAGAAGGTAGAAAAATGTCAAAATCTGTAGGAAATGTTTTAGCTCCAGAAGATGTAATTAAAACTTACGGTGCAGATATTCTTAGACTTTGGTGTGCCTCTGTAGATTATAGAGATGATGTAAGAATTTCTGATGTTTTATTAAAACAAATGGCAGAAGCATATAGAAGAATCAGAAATACAGCTAGATATATTTTAGGAAATATTGCAGATTTTGATCCATCAAAAGATAGAGTAGATTATGCTGATATGCCTGAAATAGATAAATGGGCAGTTCATAAATTAGAAACACTTAAGAAAAATGTAACTATCAATTACGATAAATTTGAATTTTATAATTTATTCCACGAAATTCATTATTTCGCAGGAATTGATATGTCAGCATTCTATTTAGATATAATAAAAGATAGATTATATACTGAAAACTTAGATTCTAAAGCTAGAAAATCAGCACAAACTGTGATGTTTGATTCATTAGTTGCTTTAGTAAAAATGGTTTCACCAGTGTTGTCATTTACAGCTGAAGAAATGTGGGCAGCTATGCCAGCAATAGCTAGAGATGCTGATTCAGTTCATTTATCTAGTTGGTATGTTGAAAATCCTGAATTTATAAATGCAGAACTTGACTCTAAATGGGATAAAATTATTAAACTAAGAAAAGAAGTAAATAAAGTATTAGAAAAAGCTAGACAAGGTGAAAATAGAATAATAGGAAATTCACTTGATGCTGAAGTAAGCTTATTTATTGGAAATGATGAATATAAATCATTATTAGCTGATAAAGAACTTTTAGAAATGATATTTATTATTTCTAAATTAAATATTGTTGAAACTAAAGATGATTCATTTACTGAATCAGAAGAATTAAAAGATATTTCAATAAAAGTAGCTCATGCAACTGGAGAAAAATGTGAAAGATGTTGGAAATATTCTGAAGAGTTAGGAACTCACGAAGAGCATTCTACAATTTGTCCTAGATGTACAGGAGTTTTAGTTAATAATTAATTATTTATGGTTAAGATGGATTTTCTGTCTTAACCATGAATTTATAATTTGAAAATTGAATCAGCCAGAGGCTTATACAGGAACGATTGCGTTTCAATTAGGAGAGGAAATGATATTTTATATTATTTTAATAGTTCTATTAGGATTAGATCAAATAACTAAAGCACTTATACATAGCAAATTTTTAGAAGGGGATACATTCCCTATTATACGAGATTTTTTTCATTTAACTTATGTACAAAATAGAGGAGTTGCCTTTGGAGTTATGCAAGGAAAACTTATGATTATAAATATTATAAGTATTTCTGCAGTAATTTTAATGATTATTTATGCAAAGAAGAATTCTAATAAATTACCTAAAATAGAAAACTATGCTTGGTTATTTATAATCTCTGGTGCCTTTGGAAATATCTTAGATAGAATATTAAGAGGTTTTGTTATAGATATGATAGATTTTAGAGGGATTTGGGGATATATATTTAATTTGGCAGATGTATATATAAATATTGGAGTAATTTTAATGATAATTAATTCTATAATTGAAGAGAGAGCAAAAAAAAGAGGAGGAAACACTAAATGACCTTTCAAGCAATGATACTTGCCCTTCAAAATTTCTGGAATGCACAAGGATGTGCAATAAGCAATCCTTATGATATAGAAACTGGAGCGGGGACTTTTAATCCAAATACATTTTTAATGAGCCTTGGACCTGAACCTTGGAATATAGCTTATGTTGAGCCATCAAGAAGACCAAAAGATGGAAGATACGGTGAAAATCCAAATAGAGTATATCAACATCATCAATTTCAAGTAATAATGAAACCATCACCAGATAATATTCAAGAACTTTATTTAGAAAGTTTAAAAATGTTAGGAATAGATCCTCAAAAACACGATATTCGTTTTGTAGAAGACGACTGGGAATCACCAACTCTTGGAGCTTGGGGATTAGGATGGGAAGTATGGCTTGATGGAATGGAAGTAACACAATTTACTTATTTCCAACAAGTTGGTGGATTAGAGCTTGATGTAGTTCCTGTAGAGATAACTTATGGACTAGAAAGACTTGCTATCTATATTCAAGGTAAAGATAATATTTATGACCTTGATTGGACAGAAGGTGTTAAATATGGAGATATGAGACTTCAAATGGAATATGAATTTTCTAAATATTCTTTTGAAATAGCAGATAGAGATGCACATTTTATGTGGTATGACATGTTTGAAAAAGAAGCGATTAGAGCCCTTGATGCTGGATTAGTTTTTCCTGCTTACGACTATGTACTAAAATGTTCTCATGTATTTAATGTATTGGACGCAAGAGGGGCTATTTCTGTAACAGAGAGACAATCTTATATTTTAAGAGTAAGAGATTTGGCGAAAAGATGTGCAGAAGTTTTTGTAGAAAACAGAAGAAAACTTGGATTCCCATTATTGAAAAAAGAAGGAAAGTAGGAGGTTTATAAGTGAACGTATTGTTAGAAATAGGATTAGAAGAAATTCCTGCTAGATTTTTGAAACCTAGTTTAGAAGATATGAAAAACTATATAGAAAAAGAACTAAAAGAACAAAGAATAGCTTTTGAGAATGTAATTACTAATGGAACTCCAAGAAGATTACTTATTGAGATAAAAGGATTATCAGAAAAGCAAGAAAACCTTGATGAAGTAAATATTGGGCCATCTAAGAATGTAGCTTTTGATGCAATAGGTCAACCTACAAAAGCTTGTTTAGGATTCGCTAAGTCTCAAAATGTAGAAGTTAGCGATTTAGATATTATAGATACAGGTAAAGGTGAATATATAGCTGTTAAAAAATTTTTAGAAGGTCAAAAAACAGAAAGTTTGTTGCCTAAAATTTTGAAGAGTTTAATTTTAAATCTTTCATTTCCAAAATCAATGAAATGGGGAACTAAAAAATTCAAGTTTGTAAGACCATTAAGATGGATACTTGCATTAGTTGACAGTCAAGTAATACCTTTTGAGGTAGAAGGAATTAAAAGTAGTAATATAACTAGAGGACATAGATTTTTTGGTCAACCTGAATTTTCAGTAGAATCTATAGAAGATTATTATAAAAAAGTTAAAGAAAATTTTGTGATTATTAATATAGAAGAAAGAAAAGCAAGTATTGTAAAACAAATTGAAGATAGATGTGTTAAAAGTAATGAAAAAGTTCATATTGAAGAGTGGCTACTAGATGAAGTAACAAATCTTGTTGAATATCCATATCCACTAGTTGGAAGCTTTAATACTGAATTTTTAGAAGTGCCACAAGAAGTACTTATTATATCTATGCAAGTACATCAAAGATATTTTCCAATATTAGATGAAAATGGAAAACTTCTACCTAAATTTGTTGTAGTTAGAAATGGAATAGAAGAATCAGAACATGTGGTTAGAGGGAATGAGACTGTTATAGGCGCTAGACTTAGTGATGCTAGATTCTTTTACAATGAAGACCTTAAAAAGGATATGGAAGAGTTCGTAGAGAGTTTAAAAACAGTTGTATTCCAAAAGGATTTAGGAACTATATATGCAAAAGTTGAAAGAAGTAAAACTTTAGCAGAATATTTGATTAAAGAGCTAAAATCAGATAAATTAGATTCTGTTTTAAGAACGGTTCATCTAGCAAAAGCAGATTTAATGTCTAATATGATTGGAGAAAAAGAGTTTACAAAACTTCAAGGATTCATGGGGCATCAATATGCAATGGTAGCAGGCGAAGACAAGAATGTAGCGTTAGGTATTGAAGAACATTATTTACCTAGATTCCAAGGAGATTCATTACCAACAACTTTTGAAGGTGCAATAGCAGGAATAGTTGATAAAGTAGATACTCTTGTAGGTTGTTTTGGTATAGGAATGAAACCAAGTGGTTCAAAAGATCCATATGCATTGAGAAGAGCTACTCTTGGAATAGTCAATGTACTTTTAAATTCAAAAATTAGTATTTCAATTAAGGGATTAATTGAAAATAGTTTAGATATATATGAGAGTCATGGAATATTGAAAACGTCTAAGGTAGAAGTTTTTGATGATATATATGAGTTCTTTAAACAAAGAATAATAAATGTATTTACAGATAAAGGTTATAAAAAAGATATTGTTAATGCTGTAGTAAATGTAAATTTTGATAATTTGGTAGAATTAGAACATAAAGTTCAAACTCTTGAAAAAGTTAGTATTGAACCTGAATTTAATGAAATTATTAATTTATTAAAAAGAATTGAAAACATTATTAAAGATTCCAAAAACTCTGAAATTAATAAAGAATTGTTAAAAGATGAAGCTGAAATTGCTTTAGTAAATTTTGCAGAAGAATTCAATTTAAAAGCACAAACTGAACTTTCAAATAATAACTATGAGAAATATTTCAAAGATATTTTAAGTGGAAAAACTATTATAAATAATTTCTTTGAATCTGTAATGGTTATGGATAAAGATGAAATGATAAAAAATAATAGAATTGCAATATTAAAATCATTGGATAACGCATTTAAACAAGTCGCAGATATTAAGGTAATAGACTAATGAAAAACTTTAAAACTAGCGGTGTTTGTGCAAAAGAAATAAATTTTAGTATTGATAGTGGAGTAATTAAGAAAGTAAGTTTTATGGGTGGATGCAACGGGAATTTGAAAGGTATGGGACTTTTACTTGAAGGAATGAAGGTAGAAGATGTTATATCAAAACTTGAAGGAACAAAATGTGGACCCAGAGATACCTCTTGTCCAGACCAGTTAGCAAAAGCTCTGAAAGAATATGTAATCTAAAATGAAATGCAGGAAGCTATGCTTCCTGCTGTTTTAATATCATGTGTAAAAAAGAAAGGATAGTTATGATAATTCAAGTATTTGGTAAAAAATCATGCAACAATACTAAAAAAGCAGAAAGATTTTTTAAAGAGAGAAATGTTAAAATTCAGTTTATAGATTTAAATAAATATCCAATATCTAAAGGGGAATTAAAAGTAATAACAAATATATTTCCAATTGAAGAGTTACTTGATATAGAAGGAAATGAGTATAAGAAAAGAAATTTACAGTACTTTGTATATGATACTGAGGAACTATTAAATGAGAATCCAATTTTATATAAAACACCGATATGTAGACATAAAAATAGTGTTACATTAGGATATGAGCCTGAAATATGGAAAGAATGGACAAAAAAATAGTTAAAAATAGAAAAATAAAAGTTAAAACTTTCATTTTTCTATTTTTAACAATAAAGTTCAAATTATATATTTATAGCAGTAATACTTCTATATAAATCAAGTGCATATGAATCAGTCATACCACAAATGAAATCAGTAATTAGTCTTAATTCATTATATAACTTATTTTCACTATCGGAATATTTTTCCATAAGAAATCTATAATTACTCGAAATTAGGTTATATAATTTTTCTTCTTTACTACCTTTTCTACTTCTTTTAGGAGAAGTAATAGCCTTTGTAAACTCCTCTAAAAGAACAGTAATAATTTTGTCACCAGTTAATTCAAGTTTTAGCACTTCCTTACAATTGTATAAAATTTCTCCTAACTCTTTAAAAGCTTTTTTGAGCCCCTCAGCTTCTGACAAATCTAATAAGTCCATATCAAAATCTCCAGAAAGAATTTTATCATGATTGTTTATAAATGCTTTTATACTGGCATCAATCATAAAATTTTGAATTTTAATTCTAAAAATTGATGCAATTACTTCTAAAGGCTGAGGATAATTGGGGTCAACATTTATATTTTCTAAAGTGGATAATATTTCATATTCAGAGGGATTACTAGAATCAAGATATCTATACATTTTTTTCTTTAAAACTTCTAGAGTTATTAAGCCCTTTTTACAGCCATCTTCTATGTCTGCGACAGAATATGCAATGTCATCAGCAGCTTCCAATAAGAAAACTAAAGGATGTCTTCGAACTTTATTATTAATTTTCATTCCTAATGAGTTGACAATAACGTCAAAAGATTCAAACTCACTTTGAAAATATCCAAATTTTTTATAACTTACTCCCATATCTTTTTTATTTCCAGAGGTAGAAGAATGAGGATACTTAATAATAGTAGCAAGAACTGGGAAAGAAAGATTGATGGAATGTTCGTCACGAGTATACTGTAACTTTTTTAAAAGCCTAAAAGCTTGAGCATTCCCCTCAAAATAAGTAAAATCTCCAAGCTCTTCATCTGACCAATGATAATCATAAATATCTTTATTCCCTTTAAAATATTTTTCAAAATAATTTTTAAAAAAGTCTTGTATAATCATCTCTCCATAATGACCAAAAGGAGGGTTTCCAATGTCATGGACAAGAGAAGCGGAGCCTAAAATTGTACTAATAAAACCATCTTTATCCTTATCTAAAATCCCTAGAGAAATTAATTCCTTTTCAACACCTCTACCAATATTCATTGCAATATTTGAAACTTCCATTGAATGTGTAAGCCTAGTTCTTACAAAATCATTGGTACTTAGAGGGAACACTTGAGTTTTATTTTGTAAACGTCTAAATGCAGACGAAAAAATAATTTTGCTATAGTCATATTGAAATTCTTCTAAAGTAGTCCTATTTCTATCTTTTAATCTAAATCTATGTGCTTTAAGTAATTCATTCCAATTCATAAGAAGCTCCTTTAAGAAAGTAGTATATTAAATTATAGCCAACAAATAAATAAAAAGCAACAAACAAAAAAAGAGCAAACGCTCTTACTCTAAAGTTATGGCGGAGAGTTAGGGATTCGAACCCTAGGTAGTTTGCACTACACACGCTTTCCAAGCGTGCTCATTCGGCCGCTCTGACAACTCTCCAACTGCTTGAGTATATTATCAAATTTTATAAACTTTGTCAATAATAATAAAATGAGGACGAATTAAATCGTCCTCAAAAAAATATTAAATGCCTTGTTTAAGCATTGCCTTGATAAACCCAGTAAACATTGGATGAGGTCTATTAGGTCTCGTTTTGAACTCAGGATGGAATTGCCCAGCTATAAAAAATGGATGTACTTCTTGTGGAAGTTCAACAATTTCAGCAAGTCTACCATCAGGAGAAGAACCAGATATAACTAATCCAGCAGCTTGGATAGCGTCTTTAAATTCATTATTAAACTCGAATCTATGTCTATGTCTTTCATAAATTAATTCTTCATTATATAATTTTTTAGCTAAAGTACCATCTTTTAATTTACATGGATAGATTCCTAATCTCATAGTTCCACCCATATTTTCAATATCTTTTTGATCTGGTAACAAATCAATTACTGGAAATTTAGTTTCAGGATCAAATTCTGTAGAATTAGCACCATCATATCCTAAAATATTTCTTGCATATTCAATTACAGTTGTTTGCATTCCTAAACATATTCCAAAGAAAGGAATTTTATGTTCTCTAGCAAATTCAATAGCATTTATTTTACCTTCAACAGCTCTATGCCCAAATCCACCAGGGACTAGAATTCCATCATAATTGCTTAATGTGCTAACATCAACATCTTCAGCTTGAATATAATCAATATCACATTTAGTATATAGGTGATATCCAGCATGTTTAATTGATTCATCTATTGAAATATATGCATCTTTTAATTCAACGTATTTACCAACAACGGCAACTTTAATTGATTTAGTAGGATTTTTTATTCTATTAACCATTTCAGTCCAAGCAGTTAAATCAGGAGTTTTATTTTCTAATCCAAGCTTTTTAATTGCAACGTTAGCAAGCCCATTAGCTTCCATGATTAACGGAACTTCGTAAATAGTAGGAGCGTCTGGAGACTCAATAACAGCTTCTACATCAATATCGCAGAATAATGATATTTTTCTTTTCATATCATCACTTATTGGATGTTCTGTTCTACATACTAATATATCAGGTCTTATTCCTAGGCTCATTAATTCTTTAGCAGAATGCTGTGCAGGTTTTGTTTTAAGTTCTCCAGCAGCACTTAAATAAGGAATAAGAGTACAATGAATGTATATAACATTTTCTTTTCCTACATCATATTTAAATTGTCTAATAGCTTCTAAGAATGGAGTAGATTCGATATCTCCAACTGTTCCACCAATTTCAGTAATAACAATATCAGAGTTATTTTCTTTTCCAACTATTTCTATTTTTGATTTAATTTCATTTGTTATATGAGGGATAACTTGAACTGTAGCACCAAGATATTCTCCTTTTCTTTCTTTGTTAATAACAGATTGGTAAATTTTACCAGTAGTTACATTGTTATATTTTGTTAAATTTTGATCTATGAATCTCTCATAATGTCCTAAGTCTAAATCTGTCTCTGCTCCATCATCAGTAACAAATACTTCTCCATGTTGATATGGACTCATTGTTCCTGGATCAACATTTATATATGGGTCAAACTTTTGAATAGTTACAGAATAACCTCTCTCCTCTAAAAGTCTTCCTAAAGAAGCTGCTGTAATTCCTTTTCCCAAAGATGATACTACTCCACCAGTGACAAAGATATACTTTCTTTGTTTCATATTCTCCTCCTAATTTTTATCTCAATGAATTGTAAACGTGATTTATTTTTAATTAACTTTGTAAAGTATAATTTTTTAAAAAGTAAAATTGCAATAGAAATATCAAGATGTTTATCATAAAAAAAAGACGAAAAAAAAAATTCGTCTTGTTATACTTTAATAATTGTTATTATAAAGTACAAGTATTGAGAGTTCAATCTCGTGTTTTTATCTTTTAAAAAACAATACTTTTTAATGGCTAGAAAAGCGAACTTTTCTAGCCATTTCTATGATTTTAACTTAAAACTAAGTTTATGTCAAGAATTATTTAGAAGCTTTAGTGTAAGCACCTTCAGAACCAAATACTGTTACCATTTTAGTTTTGTAGTAAGCTTTCATTTCTTCTCTTGCTGGTCCAAGATATTTTCTTGGGTCAAATTCTTTTGGATTAGTTCCAAATACTTTTCTGATTCCAGCTGTAAATGCTAATCTTCCATCAGTATCTACGTTTATTTTAGCAACTGCTGATTTTGCAGCTCCTCTTAATTGCTCATCAGGTATACCGATAGCATCTTTTAATTCTCCACCGAATTCTTTTATCATATCAACATATACTTTTGGTACAGATGATGATCCATGAAGAACTATAGGGAATCCAGGGATTCTTCTTTCTACTTCAGCTAAGATATCTAATTTTAATGTAGGGTTATCTCCTGGTTTGAATTTATGAGCTCCATGAGAAGTTCCAATTGATATTGCTAATGAATCTACTCCAGTAGCTTTAACAAATTCTTCTACTTCTTCTGGTTGAGTGAATATATGAGCATCATGAGAAACTTCATCTTCTATCCCAGCTAAAATTCCTAACTCAGCTTCTACAGATACATCAAATTGGTGAGCATATTCTGCAGCTTCTTTAGATTTTGCAACGTTAGTAGCGAAATCATAATGAGAAGCATCTATCATTACTGATGAGAATCCATAATCTATACAATCTTTAACTAACTCAAGAGAATCTCCATGATCTAAATGTAATGCTACAGGAATGTCAGATCCTTTTGATCTAGCAATTGCTACAGCAGCTTGAGCCATAAATGGAACTACTTCTTTGTTTATGTATTTTCTAGCTCCACCAGATACTTGAAGTATTACAGGTGAACCCATTTCTGCAGCAGCCTCAACGATTGCTTGCATTTGTTCTAAGTTGTTGAAATTGAATGCAGGAACTGCATATCCGTTTTCGTTAGCTTTTTTAAACATTTCTTTAGTGTTAGAAAGTCCTAACTCTTTGTAATTATATTTCATATTTAGCCTCCTAAAATATTTTATGCTTACTAAATTTAATACATCTATATTTTATCAAAAAATCCAATGTAACGCAACTTCTTTTATAAATTTCTATACACTTTTAGTAAAATTCTTTTATAACTGTGTGAAAATTTGACTTTTTTCTTAATTAAGTCAAAAATAAATGGTATTGCCTCTAAAATGTGTTCAAAAATTTCACTATAATAATTTTCAATTTTTTTGATTTTAGAATTTTTAGAACTAAATCTTATTTTATTATTTTTAAATTTAAAACTTATCATAAATGAAATTAGTAAAAAATTTATTAATCTTAAAAAATTAATAGTACTTTTTAAGACACCTTCATATGTTATATAAAAATTTCCTATGTTACAAATTATTCTTCCAGTCTTATATAAAAAAATAGAAATAATTAAATAAAAAAGATAGATAAGAATAAACTTATCCATCTTTTTTATTTTGTAAAAAAATTCTTTATCTTTGTAGAAATTGAATATTAAAAGGAAAATTAGTATACTAATTAATAAATAGATATTTTTATTAAAAATATTTATTATTAAAAGACTACTTTCCAATAACATTTATTCCTCCCAAATAAGGTCTTAAAACTTCTGGAACAATTATACTACCGTCTTCTTGTTGATAATTTTCCATAATTGCAACAAGAGTTCTACCTACAGCAAGACCAGAACCATTTAATGTATGGACAAATTCAGATTTTTGACTACCAGCAGGTCTAAATTTAAGTCCCATTCTTCTAGCTTGGAAATCTTCTGTATTTGAACAAGAAGAAATTTCTCTAAATTTATTTTGATTAGGTAACCATACTTCAATATCATATGTTTTTGCTGCTGAGAAACCAATATCACCAGTACAAAGTTGGATAACTCTATATGGCAGTTCTAATCTTTTCAAAACTTCTTCTGCATTAAGAACCATTTTTTCAAGTTCTTCATAAGAATTAGCAGGATGTACAATTTTAACCATTTCTACTTTATTAAATTGATGTTGACGAATTAATCCTTTAACATCTTTACCGTAGCTTCCAGCCTCTTTTCTAAAACAAGGTGAGTATGCAGTGTAATACTTAGGTAATTCAGCTTCATCTAAAATTTCTTTTCTATGTATATTTGTAATAGAAACTTCAGAAGTAGGGATTAAAAACATATCATCAGTTGTTTTATAAGCATCATCTTCGAATTTTGGAAGTTGTCCAGTCCCTTCCATAATGTCTCTATTAACCAGAATTGGAGTTAGTAACTCAGTATACCCATGTTCGTTTGTATGTAAATCTAGCATAAAATTAATAAGAGCTCTTTCTAATTTAGCACCAAAACCTTTGTATACTACAAATCTTGAACCACTTAATTTAGCACCTCTTTCAAAATCTAAAATATCAAGATTTTCTCCAAGCTCATGATGTGCTTTTGGTTCAAAATTAAATGTTTTTGGCGTTCCCCAAGTTCTAATTTCTACATTGTCATCTTCGCTTTTACCTAAAGGAGTGCTTTCGTGTGGAACATTTGGTAAATTAAGCTGAATTTTTGTGATATCTCCATCTATATTAACTAATTTAGATTCTATTTCTTTTATTTCTTTACTAACTAATCCCATTTCCGCAATGATGTCATTACAGTCTTCTTTTGCTTGTTTTTTTCTAGCTACTTCAGCTGATGCATTATTTTTTTTATGTTTTAAAGTTTCAACTTTTGTTAATAAATCTCTTCTTTCTGCATCTAATTGTTCAAATTCTGATAAAGTATCACTAGAACCTCTATTTTTCAACATCTCCTCCAAAAATTCGATGTTATTTCTTATAAATTTTAGTTCTAACATATTTCCTCCTAAATATTTAAGTATTTTATTCTTTTAATTTTTATATATTTTTGATCTAATTCAACCATTCTTATAAAAGCATTGGGAGATATATTATTTAAGATGATTTCCACATAATCTCCAAAGTCTTTTAGGGAAACAAGATTCACTTTTAAATCTCTACATTTCTTAATTCCATTTTTTATTCTTGTTTCAATAATTTTTTCGTTATTTAATAAATTAATAAAAAGTTCTTTTTCATTAGATTTGTCAAATTCAATATGATAAAGAAGGGCATTAAAGCTACTGACTATGGATGTTCTGCCATCAATATCACAGGATTCAAATATTTTAAATCCTTTTGGACTTTTTGAATTCAATTTATTTATCAATTCAACATTATCAAGATTTATTTTTAAATGAAGATCAAAAGGCTCGTAAAAAGCTTCTTCTCCAATAGAAATAGGACTGCCAAAGGACATTCTAGGTCTTGGATGAAAGCCTTTAGAATAAAGGATAGGGACTCCAGCTATTTTAAATAATCTTTCTAAAAATCTTAGAAAATCACGGTGAGAAAGATACTGCATTTCACCAGATTTTTCAAAAAATAATCTTTTTATCATAAAACTCCTATCTTTCAACCAATTCATTTGTTTCTTTATCTATTAAAAAGTCAGTTCTTATTTTTTCAGATCTATTTAAGTATAGTTCTCTTCCAATCTTAATTATTACTCCAGGATAAACCTTATTGAGAACTCTTATACTATGTGTTTTAATACTTTGCCTTTGCTCTTCAATAAAACTTCTATCTTCTTGAAGTGTTATGTATCTATTATTGATAGCAGAAAGTTGTTTTAATGCTTCA
>JAGNSM010000002.1:0-20736 GCA_017988045.1 Fusobacteriaceae bacterium | reverse complement strand
TTCAACATCTTTTAATAATTTTTCAATTTTAAACTTATTCTCTTCTAAAACAAGCATTTCTTTATTAATTTCACTCTCTTCTTTTACAGTTTCGCTATATACGTCTAAAATTAATTTAGTCGGTGTTTCAAAAGGACCACCTGCAATATTACATTCAATGCCTTTTTGTGCTTTTATCTCTCCACCGATTATTTTCCCAGTTCCAGATGTTACAATAACTTTGTCTCCAGCTTCAACTGTTGAGTGAAGAATATGTTTATTAACCTCTACAGAACCATTAGTCTTTATCTTCATATGCTGAATAAATTGAGCTTTAATACCTTCTTTAGCATAAATAGTATGAAGGAATTCTTCATTTCCTAAAATACCATTGTTAACCATAATACTACCTTCAGCAGTTAATTCACAGTCCTCAACAAGTCCTTCTATATAAATATCCTCTCCAGACTTTATACTAAAACCACTTATCACATTTCCTTTAACAATAACTGAACCTAAAAAATCAATGTTTCCAGTAGCATAATCTACATTTCCAGGAATAGTAAGAAGAGGCTCCACAGACAATGATTTTCCTTTTTGAATTAATTGACCATCAATTTGGCTTTTTAGATACATTTCGTCATCAGTAAGATAAGTATTTCTTCCAGGGATAATTTGAATATCTTTAGGAACTTTTGCTGAAATAGTTTTTCCAAAAATATCTATTCCATCTTCTCCATATGTTAAAGGAATTTTTTGTGCTAAAATTTCATCAACAGCTACATTTTGAAAAAGATTTAATTCTTTAAAATCAATACTTTTAACATCTTTAGTACTTTTAGAAGAGGTATTTTCAATATTAGAAGTTTTTTGGAAAGTATATTTTATAATTGCATCAGTTCCGTGCTTTACATCTTTACCTTTAGCAAGAATAACTTTACGATCATAAATTTTCTCACTTAACATAGTCTGAATAGCTTTTTTTCTTAGACCGAAAACAATTCCCTTTTCTTCAGCAAGTTTTAGTATAGATTCTAGAGTAGTTTCTCTACCTTTATTAGGTTTTGTAATTTTAAGTGTTGCTTCCATGTTATTGAAAACTTCAATAATTGGAACAGAGTCAATATAGTATTCTTTATCAAATTCAGCAATTTTAACAGCTTCATTAAGCTTGAAAAGAGCCTCTTCAATAGCTTCAATACTAGTATCTTTTATTTTGTTTTCTTCCATATATTTCAAAATCTTTTTTAAAGTTGAGCTTTTAACATCATCAATTTCTTTTACAGTCAAAAATATTCCATCATCTCTAAGTTCAATAGAAAAATTATTATCTTCTGGAGCCTCGGTTTCATGTTCTGTCCAAACTTTAACTTCTAGCTCAGGAGTTTTTCTTAAGACTTCATATTTTATTTTATTTATATCAACATTAAAATGTTTTGCAACTTTACTTAATAAACTAGGTAAGTCTGTACCTTTCACAATGTACTTTTTCATGCTTATCCCCTTTGCTTATAATTATTGAGCAGATAAAAATATTGAAACTATTTTTTTAGATTATTTTTAGATAGTTGTTCATACATAAGTTTTGCTAAACCAAATTCACCAGATTTTGACATACTTTTAGACCTTTCGTCATTAAGCATACTTCTAAAAATATCTTCACCATTACCACCATAAAACATGCTATCTTCTCTATCTATAGTTTTATCTTGTGCATCTAATAATATTTTTATAAATACAGCTTCAAAATCTTCAGTAGCTTTTTTTAAATTTTTATCATTTTTCGTAAGTTTCTTTTCATCAAATTTTTCTATAGGTTTAATGAGATTGATACTTTTTAAATCTATCATAATTCACCTCTACATAGTTTTAATTTCTGCATCAATGGAACCAGAACTTTTTAAAGCTTGTAAAATAGAAATAATATCATTTGGAGTTGCTCCAATAGCATTAAGCATTTTTACAATATCTTTAACAGTAGTTCCTTTGAAATACAATGAGTTTCCTTTACCTTCTTTTGAATCTGAACTAGTAATGCTCACATCAAGCTGAGCACTAATGGCAATTGATAAATCTCCATGAGATATTGCTACAGGAGACACACTTATATTATCACCTAAAACAATAGTACCAGTTTTTTCATTAATAACAATAACAGATTTTCTATCAGGAGAAACTTTTAGATTCTCAATTGCGGAAATAAAACTAACAATATCATCTGCAAAGGTAAAAGGCTTTTTAATTTCTATTTTTGAAGCATCAATGGCTTTTGCTGTATCATAATTATACCTTCTATTAATTTCATCAACAACTCTAGAAGCAGTTGTAAAATCAGGAGAATTGAGAACAAGAGTGATTTTGTCTTTATATTCTAAAGGAATCTCTAACTCTCTTTCTACTGTAGCACCTCCAACAAGATAACCATTAACAAGATTTGTACCAGTATCTACCCTTGTAACTGAACCTTGAGCATTAGCATAAACATCTTTGTTTCCAGCAAGTAAGAATGTTTGCAAAAGAGTCCCACCTACGAGGCTTTTAGCGTCATTTATAGAAGAAACTTTGATATCAATAGTATCTCCAATTTTTTTGAAAGGCGGAAGTTCCGCTGTAACCATAACTGCCGCTACATTTTTTGAGTTTATCTGATCTTTAGCGACTTCAGTCCCAAAAAATCTATATAAAGAACTAAGCATTTGTGGAGTTATACCACCACCGTCACCAGTTCCATTTAATCCAATTACTAATCCCATTCCAATTAATTGGTTAGATCTTACACCTTCAATTCTAGCTATTTCTTTTAATCTAACTTCGTTAGAAAAGATAGTGAAAGATAATAAGGCAAAAAGTAAGATTACTTTTACTTTCATAAATACTCCTTCTATTCTATTTCTTAGTTGTACTTTTTATAGTTTCTTCTACAGGTGTTATAACAACAGTATCGGCATTTGAACCAATCTCTTTATCGATAATTGGTTGTCTAACATATAATGCACCATTGTATAAAAACTCCATATTTTCAATATATTCAGAATCGATAGTATTATCTGATTTAATATCTTGCCCTCTAGCAAAACCACTTAATTCTAATACAACAATTTCATTATTTACTAAAGCAGTCTTAGTCCCTTTTATAAATAAGTTACCATACTTGTCTGTTCCGATAATTCTAGCAGCTATTTGTCCTTCAAAAGCAAAACTGGCATTACCAGAAGAAGTCCCATTATAAGCATCTGAAGCAGGTCTAGTATAAGTTAATGAATCTTTTTCTTCTTTAGTTAAATCTGGATTTTTAAGTAAACCATAATCTCCACGGATAGAAGCACTTTTTCTAACAAAAACTTGAGCTTTAGTTTCTTCAGGTTCTCCAGCATAGTTTGTATAGCCACTTTTCGTTTTAGTATAATCAATCTTAGCATCAGCAGCTTCTTTTATTTGAACGAAAACAATGTCTCCAATACCACTAGCTTTACTATCGGCATAGACAGATTTTCTTTCAGTACCCCAAATAGATGAGCTATATTTTTTATTTTCTTCTTCTTGTTCTGGAAAAAATACACTAACATCAGGCATACTAGCAATTTGAGTTTCTTTACTGTTTTTTACTTGTTCACTTTCTATTTCTTTTTCAATAGACTGCTCAATAGTTTTTATTGAACCTCTTTTATTGGAATTAGTTGTTTCACAAGCAGTAGCTAGCAATAAAATTAAAAATAATAAATATAATTTTTTCATAAAATCTCCTAAGTCCATTTATTTAATTCATTAGATTTTGCAATTGTTTCATCTAGTGAAGTTAAAACTTTTTGATTAGATTCATACAATCTCGAACAATTAATCATTTCAACCATTTCTTTAACAACACTAACATCAGAATTTTCAAGATATCCTTGATGGATAGATGTTGCTATTGAAGGAGTTAAATTATTTTGTGAGTTGGAATAAAAATAAGTATCACCTTCAAGCTGAAGGTCTTTTAAGTCTTCAAATTCACATACAAGAACTGAGTTTTGAGGGCTTTCAATATTTTCTAGATTTAAGGCAATTCCAGTAGTATTAGTTTTGAAAGGAATATCACTTACAATCTCAACACCTATAAGTGAACCATCAGAACCAATAGAAAAATTAGGGTCATTAGGTTTTACAAAACCTAAATTTCCTTGAAAATCATAAGCAACGAGTTTATCACCATTTCCATTTACTAAAACACCTTCATTATTGACACTTAAACTTCCATTTCTTCCGTATCTCAAGCCATTTTTAGTGTCAAAAACAAATAATCCTTTTCCTTCAAGAGCAAAATCAAGATTATTTTCAGTTTCTTTTAAAGAACCTTGACCATGAGAAACAAAGTTTTCTGCCATTTTGACACCAGTTCCTAGTTTCCCAATTTTAGTCATTTTTGTTTTGGGATTAGGAGAGACTTTATCAAGACCGTCCTCTTTCCTATAAATTTCAAACTCTTTTCCTTGAGTCATTATAGTTTCGCTTTTTTTAAAACCAGTAGTATTAACATTGGCTATATTATTTGCAATAGTATCTTGTTTCTTCATTTGAGTGGTCATACCTGACGCAGAAGTGTATAAACCTTTTATCATTTGTCCTCCTTAAAAAGCTATCGATAAATCTAGAGTAAATATTTCATATATAAGGAAGTAGCATAAAAATAATTCTAGAGAAACACAGTAGAATAAACATTCCTTATAAAGGTTATCAATACAATTTTAACACATATAGATTTATAATTCAACATAAAATCCTTCTACCATAGGGGAGTTTTATATAAGTCTAAATAAGTAAGATAAAGTCTTAAATCAAAATCAACTTGAAAATAGCTAGGACTCATTTTTTCGCATAACATAAAGAAAGCTTTATTATGTTCCTTATCTTTTAAATGAGCTAATTCATGAATAAGTACATTATATAAAAATTCATAAGGCATAGATTTGAACCGAGAAGAAATCTTAATATCATTAATCATTTTTATCTTTCTCCCATGAACTATAGGAATATAACTATGTAGACCTAAAGCTTGATGGTTAAGCTCTACTTTGTTATCAAAATAAATTTTATCTGGCATTTTTGCATTTTTCATAAACTGATTTTTTAAGCTTGCACCTAGTTTGTAAAGTTCTTTGTCACTTGAAATATTGTGTTTTTCCTTATATTTTGTTAATAAGACTTCTCCCAAACGATTCTGTTTGATTATTAAATCAACTTGAGATAAAAGTTCTGCGTTGTATCCATTTAAATATTTATATTTCACATTAACTCCTTAAAAAGCAAATAAAATTGCCCCAATTATTATATAAAAATCTGAAAGATTAAAAACAGGGAATTTTTTCAGATTGAAATAGATATAATCAATAACATAACCTCTAATAAATCTATCAAAAAAATTACCAAATCCACCTGAAAATATGAGGACTAACGGTATTTTAGAATTTTCTGAAGTGAAATAAAGATAAAGAATATAGCTCAATAATAAAAAGTTTGAAATAAGAATAAGTCTTTTCTTATTTTCTAGCAAATTAAATGCAATACCTTTATTTTCTACATAAATTATTTGAAGAAAATTGTTAAAATAATTGATTTGACCATTCCATTTCAGATGTTTTGAAGAATACTCCTTAAAACCGAAATCTAATAAAAAAAGAAAAGAAAAAAGAAAAATCACATACATTTTGGACTCCTCAAACATTTAAATTAAATATCTAAAAAATAGAATTTATTAATTATAACATATTCTAAAGGGAAAAAAAATCTAATTTTTATTATGGAAATATAGAGGATTATTAGTATGAAAAGAGTAACAATAAAAAAGCTTGGGTTTCCCCAAGCATAAGAATTAATAATTTTCAACAAATATTTCAAAGTAACTTTGAGGATGTAGACATGCTGGACATTTAACTAATGCTGAATCGCCTTCATGCAAGTACCCACAGTTAATACATTTCCAAACAACTTTATCGCCTTTTTTGAATACTAAACCTTTTTCTAAGTTATCGTAAAGTTTTCTATATCTATTTTCATGTGCCTTTTCAACTTTAGCAATCATTCTAAAACAGATAGCTACTTCAGGAAATCCTTCTTCATCGGCAATTTTAGCAAATTCAGGATATAAATCTGTCCATTCTTCATGTTCACCATCAGCAGAAGCTTTTAGATTAGCCATAGTGTCTCCAATAACACCAGCAGGATATGAAGCAGTAATTTCTACCATTCCACCTTCCAAAAATTTGAAAAATCTTTTAGCATGTTCTTTTTCATTTAATGAAGTTTCACTAAATATTGCAGAAATTTGCTCTAAACCTTCTTGTTTTGCAACTTTAGCAAAATAATCGTATCTCATTCTTGCTTGAGATTCTCCTGCAAAAGCTTTAAGTAAATTTTGTTCTGTCTTTGTACCTTTTAAACTTGCCATATTAACCTCCTAAAAATTTAATCGTCCCTTTTTGAGTATACTACAATATTAAATTGATTTCAATGTGTAAGGAAAAAAGATTATAATTCAAAGTCATTTTTAATTTTGTTAGCTACAGCATTTTCTATATTTGTCCCAATTACTTCTGTAGCAAGTTTTTTTAAATCAGAATGTGCATTGCCTACAGCATAAGATTCATCTGCAATAGAGAACATTGAGACATCATTTAGGTTATCTCCAAAAGTAACTAGATTGTTAATTTTCAAGTAATCCTTCAAGAAGATTAAAGCATCTTTTTTTGTAGAACCTTTTTTAGCAAACTCAAGCCAGTAAAACTCTTTTTCGTAAACATCTTCTGTTAAATGAATTTCAAGTTCTTCATGGTTTTTATATTTGTTGTATAAATTCATGAGCGACTCTTTTTTATCAATACAAGCAATAGAAATATATTCATCGAAATCAAGAGATAAATAGTTATCTAATGTTTTAAATCTTTTGTCCCCTTTATTTATAGGGGAGTTTACAAAGTTAAATTGACCTTTATTTAGTAATTCTCTAAAATAAATATGATTACCTTCAAGTTCATCAGCAATGAAAACAAAGGGACTTAAGTCTTCTACATCACTAAGTATTTCATGAGTTAATTTTTTGCTCAAAACATTTTTTCTTAAATAATTTTTATTAACAGGGTCATAAACAGCCACACCATTATAAATAATATATGGCAAATTTAGATTTAAAGGTTTGATAATTTTTTCCACACTATCAATAGATCTTGCTGTAGCAAAGGAAAAGTTTAAACCTTCGCCAATTAATTTATTTAATATACTAATAGTTTCGTCAGAAAGACACATTTGATTATTCAGTAGAGTTCCATCTAAGTCCGATATATATAATTTCATTTTGTTACTCCTTAATACTTTTTATGTTCATTATAAAGGAAATAAGCATTTATGACAATATATTTTAGCTAAGTGTTCAGAAGTTTAGCATGACTTAGGCATTAATAGGTTCTAAAGGAAAAACTTTGAAGAATATAAATCTTGCAATTGGTCCAACCAAAATTATTTGTAAAGGAAAAGCCATTATAAAATTTTTAAGTTCTGTTTTCATAAACATAGTAATAAATCCAGATTTTAAACCATATTCAGCAATTGTAGCTAAAAATGACATACAAAGACTCATACCTGTTACCATAAAAAATGAAATCAATAATATTTTTTTTATAAAAATAGTATTTTCATTAGTTAATTTTCCAGCAAAATTTTTAGCTAATGGACCAACAAAAAACCAATCAATAGCTAATGCAATACAATATATAGGAACAAATGGAATTAATACTCCCGAAATAATAGAACTATTAAATCCATGTTTAAGTATTGAATTATAGCTAGACATACCAAAAATCATAAAGAAACAAACTAAAGCAGTAAAAATGAAATTCTCCATTTTATTTTTTCCCATTAAAAAACCTCCAAATTTTATTGTCAATTTAGTTGACATTTGTAGAATAACATTTTTTACGAATAATGTCAACTGAGTTTACTTTTTTTAAAATAAACAATTATGATTACTTGTTTTAAAAAAGAGTTAGGTATATAATAAAATAAATTTTTTTACTTTTAGAAAAATGGAAAAATTGATTGAAGTAGAATAAATAGGTCTTATAAAAATTGCAATTTTATTTCTAATGTAGCATCACTTAAAGATTAGGTAAGTGTTACTAAAAAAGAGTAAAGCATAAGAAAATTATAAACAATCTGGAGGGGAAATTGAAAAAAATAATGATATTTGTAATTATAGCTGTAAGTATATTGGCTACACCATATAAAACTATTGAAACAGCTAGTGCAAGAATAGTTTTTGAAGAGAGTTCAGAAAAAAGAGCTCAAGAAATCGCAAATTATATTGATAAATTAAACGAGTATTATGGAGATAAAACGGAGATAAAATTAAATAAAATTCCAATTGTTCTGAGAGGACAAGATAATTATTCCAATGGAAGCTACACAAATATGCCAAATAGATTAGAATATATCCTAATTCCTCCAATAAATGGTGAAATGGGAGTGACACCTTGGTTAATGGATTTAAGTATTCATGAATACAGGCATTATACTCAGTTTCAAATGGCAAGAGAGAATACAATAAATAAATTTGGATATGCATTATTTGGAAATATGTATTCTTTTTTGATGACAGGACTTACTATTCCAAACTGGGCAATAGAAGGAGATGCAGTTTCTACAGAAACAGAGCTTTCAGATAATGGTAGAGGGAGAGTTCCAGATTTTTTAAAGGATTATAGAGCGTTACTTATTGAGAATAAAGAGTTTTCGTATGAAAAGGCTAAAAGTGGTTCTTTTAAAGACGTGGTGCCCACAGTTTATCATCTTGGATATTTATTAATTTCTTATGGGAAAGAAAAATATGGAGATGAATTTTGGGATAGTATTTTTGTGGATGGGTCAAGTCCAAATAATTTTACTCCTTTTTCAAATGAACTAAAGAAAAAGACAGGATTAACAAGTACAGAATTTTATTTAGAAGCAATGAAATACTATAAAGAAAAATTTAAAAAAGAAAAATTCGAAGAATATGAGCAAGTATCTTTGAAATTAGATATTCCAACTAACTATAGATATTCCTTTAAATATAAAAATTCCTTAATAAGTTTGAAAAAAAGTTATGATGAAAAAGCTTCGTTTTATGAAATAGATAATAGAAATGAGAAAAAAATATTAGGATTAGGAATATTGTCAGATGATTATTTTGAATTAAAAAATAATAAAATTATTTGGGCGGAAATAGAGCCAGATTTAAGAAATGAAAAAGTTAATTATTCAAACATTAAAATTTATGATTTAGATAAAAATGAAAAGATTAATCTTACTAAAAATAGTTATTATTATTCGCCAAGTATTTCAAATAACGGAGATTCAGTAGCAGTAATTATAAATAATGGTTTAGAAAATAGTATTGATATTTTGGATTTTAAAGGAAAACTTTTGAAAAAAGTGAGAAATTCAGAAGAATGTTTTTATAACTATGTAAAATGGAGTGAAGATGATAAAAGATTAGTCGTAATACTGAGAGATAAAAATGGGAAAATGGGTATAAAAAGTATAGATATTGATACTCAAGAAGAAAAAGATATAATTCCTTTTGGAAATTATATTATTTCCTCACCCTTCATGTATAAAAATAATCTATATTTTAGCGGTTCTTTTGAATTAGTTGAAAATATTTATAAAGTGAATTTAGATACAAAATTAGTTACAAAAGTGACAGATAGTAGAATAGGTACAAATTATCCGACTGTTTATGATGACGTGATATATTTTAGCGAATATAGTTTAAAAGGTTACAGTATTAAAAAGGTAAATGAAGAACTAAATAAAGAATATCAATTAGGTTCATTGTTAGATGATAAAAAAATGAATTTTGATTATTTGAATAAAACAGATTTTAAATTAATAGATAATAAGAATGAAAAATATGGAGTTGAAAAATATAATTACTTAAAACACATGATAAACTTCCATTCTTGGTATTATGGATACAGCGATAATATATTAGATTTACAACTTCTTTCTACAAACGAATTAGAAGATTTAAGTTTGGTATTAGCTTATTCGGAAGATGATAATAAAGATAAAAATATTTTTCAAATTTCGGGAGAATTTACAAGATATTGGCCAAAATATAATTTTTTATATCAAAATATTGATGAATATGACAAGAAAGATAGTAAAATTGGGCTGGGAATGAGTTTGCCATTTGATTTCTCCAGAGGAGAGTATGGGAAAAAAGTTGCTATTGATTTAAATTACTACAACTATACCAAAGATGATTTGAAATATTTAACTTTAGGAACTACAGTATTGAATTATAAATATAAAAGTCTTAGAGATATTGTTTCTGAAAACTCTCAAAATTTTAAAGTTGAATATACTCAAGATATA
This sequence comes from Fusobacteriaceae bacterium, assembly GCA_017988045.1. GTDB lineage: Bacteria > Fusobacteriota > Fusobacteriia > Fusobacteriales > Fusobacteriaceae > JAFGUR01. The sequence goes on along the minus strand of JAGNSM010000002.1, from coordinate 10,368 downwards.
GATGAATCAAAAAATAGTAAAATTCTAGCTAAGCTAAAATTGACAAGTAAAGGGATTAAAATAAACGATGGGTTTTCTTATGGGATTAGTTTAGAAGATAATAAAGGTGATAAAGAGTTGATTGATAATGAAGTGTTTTCAAGAGGATATGAAATTCCAAATTATAAAAAATCAATTAAAAACAGTTTTGATTATTATTATCCAATTTCTTATCCAGATTTCGGGAGTAAAGGGTTTTTCTTAAAAAGAGTAACAGGAAATCTGTTTTATGATAATACTTTAGTGGAAACAGATGAGACTAAAAATTACGATTCTATAGGAAATAGCTTTAATTTTGATGTAATGTTATTTTCGGTATTACCTTTAAATTTGCAGTTACAGTATGCTTATTTGTTAGAAAAAAGTGAAGCAAATATAGCTTTAGGATTTCAGTTGAATATGTAACAAAAAAAAGTGCCATTGGCACTTTTTTTAATCTAATTTTAAAACCGAAATGAAAGCTTCTTGAGGAATCTCTACATTTCCGATTTGTTTCATACGTTTTTTACCTTCTTTTTGTTTATTAAGAAGTTTTTTCTTACGAGAAATATCTCCACCATAACATTTTGCAATAACGTCTTTACGGAAGGCCCTTATAGTTTCTCTAGCTATAATCTTACTTCCAAGAGCTGCTTGTATCGGTATTTCAAATTGTTGTTTAGGAATAATTTCTTTTAATTTTTCAGTGATAGCTCTACCTCTATAATAAGCATTATCTTGATGAGCTATAAATGAGAAGGCATCTACAGCATCTCCACTTACAAGGATATCTACCTTAACTAATTTTGATTCTTTGTACCCAATCATTTCATATTCAAAAGAAGCATATCCTTTTGTTCTTGATTTTAATTTATCATAAAAATCCAAAACTATATCTGCAAGAGGTAATTCGTAAATAAGCATAGAACGAGTCTCATCTACATATTGCATGTCTATATAGATTCCTCTTTTTTCTTGGCACAGTTCCATTACTGCCCCAACATAATCTTTTGGCGTAATAATACTTCCTTTTATGAAAGGTTCTTCCACACTTCTTCTACGTCCAGCATCAGGAAACTCAACTGGATTATCTATTGTAAGAATATCTCCATTTTCCATATGTACTCTATACTCAACTGATGGCATAGTAGAAATAAGGTCAATATTATATTCTCTTCTTAATCTTTCAACAATGATTTCCATATGAAGAAGTCCTAAGAATCCACATCTAAACCCAAATCCTAGTGCAAGTGATGTTTCAGGAATAAATGTTAATGAAGCATCATTTAATTGAAGTTTTTCTAAAGAGTCACGCAAATCTTGATAATCATCTGTTGATAAAGGATATAGTCCAGCAAAAACCATTGATTGAGAATCTCTAAATCCATCAAGAGGTTCTACACAAGGATTTTCAGCTAAAGTAACAGTATCTCCAACTTTTGTGTCTGCGATAGATTTTACTCCAGAAATAATATATCCAACTGAACCAGCTGAAAGTTCTCCAGTAGGTTTTAATTTAGGGTTAAATATTCCACATTCAAGAACTTGGAACTCTTTACCTGTTGACCAAATCTTGATTTTGTCACCTTTTTTGATAGTTCCATCAAAGACTCTAACATAAGTTATAACTCCTCTAAAATCATCAAATTTTGAGTCAAAAATTAATGCTTGTAAAGGTTTATCATTAGAAACTTTTGGAGCAGGAATCCTATGAACAATAGCTTCCAACAAATCAGTTATTCCTATTCCAGCTTTTGCTGAAGTAAGGACAGCATCATCAGCAGGAAGTCCAATAATTTCTTCGATTTCGTGTTTAACTTTCTCTACATCAGCTGCAGGTAAATCTATTTTATTAATAACAGGAACTATTTCTAAATTACCACCTAAAGCTAAATAAACGTTAGCTAAAGTTTGAGCTTCTACCCCTTGAGCAGCATCTACAACAAGTAGAGCCCCTTCACAAGCTGATAAAGAACGGCTAACTTCATAAATGAAATCAACATGTCCTGGAGTATCAATAAGATTTAATTCATATGTAATTCCATCTTTTGCTGTGTAATATAAAGTAACAGCTTGCGCTTTTATTGTTATACCTTTTTCTCTTTCTAAATCCATAGAATCCAATAATTGGTTTTGCATATCTCTATCTGCTACAGTTCCAGTTTCTTGCATAAGTCTGTCTGCAATAGTAGATTTTCCATGATCTATATGTGCTATAATCGAAAAGTTTCTTTTAAACTTTGTTTCCACTTTTACCTCCTAAATGTATCTAATCAATCTTTGTTATTATAAGATAAATTCTAAAAAAAATCAATTGTTATTATTACTAGGGCTTATTGCCAGTGTTTAATAGATTTCTCGTACTTCCAAATGACATAATATTTGTGAAAAATTCAAGTGCTGTCATACCGACCGTAGAGAGGTATCTAAGATTTCTCGTACCTCGAAATGACAGAATTAGGATGGTCCACCTATTTTGGAATAACAATAATTTTACCATTATGATTTATAAACTCTACTTCTTGCTCAAATACTTCCCTAATAAGTTCAGAGCTAATAATACTAGTATTTCCAAAACCTCTTACTTCTCCATTTTTCATAATCAATATTTTGTCAGAATAATTTAAAGCAAAATTAATATCATGAAGAACAGAGATAACAGTAATTCCTTTGTTGACTAAAGTTTTACAAAGTTCCATTATTGTGACTTGATGTTTTAGGTCTAAGTTTGAAATAGGTTCATCAAGCAGAAGCAATGGCGTATCCTGTGCTAAAGCACGTGCAAAATAAACTCTTTGTTTCTCTCCACTAGAAAGGGTCTGAATACTTCTACCAACAAAATCTTCAATATCAGTAAGCTTATAAATATTCTCTAAAAATTTCTTCTTATCCTCTATATTTTTATCTAGCACATAAGTTCCCATTTCAACAATCTCCTCTACCAAGTAATCATAAATAGTTTCTTGATTTTGAGTAACAATAGCCACTAACTGAGAAAGCTCTTTTCTATGGAAGTTTAGAAGATTTCTATTTTTAAATAAAATCTCGCCAGTCTGAGATTTTATTAATCCACAAATGTTTTTTAATAGAGTTGTTTTTCCTGAACCATTTGGGCCAATTATAGTAATAAAACTAGGTTCTTCTACCTGTAAATTTATATTTTTTAACGAATGAATCTTATCATATGAAAAATTTAAGTTTCTAATTTTTAGCATTATATTAACCTCTTTGATTTACGAAGTAGAAATAAAAATATAGGAGCTCCAATTATTGAAGTGATGATTCCTACAGGAAATTCACTGGAGGCAAGAGTCCCACGGGCAATATCATCACAAAGCAACATAAAGATACTTCCTCCCAAAACGGAAAAGGGAATCAGATATTTGTGATTATTGCCAATAATCAAACGAAAGAAATGAGGAATAATAAGTCCTACAAATCCGATAACTCCCGAAAATGCTACTGTGGTAGAGGTTAATAATGCAGATAATATGAGGAATAATTTTTTCATTCTGTTAACATTAACTCCTATACTTTCTGCGTTTTCGTCTCCAACTGAAATAATATTTAACTCTTTATAGTGTGCAAAATAATATGTAAATGCTATAAAAAAAACGATAGTCATTATGATTACGCCATTCCAAGTTGCACCACTAAAACTTCCCATAGTGAATGTAAAAATATTTATAAGTTCAGATTTGCTAAAAATCATAATAATTTGAACTATAGCTGATAGAAGAGAACTTAGTACCAGACCAGCTAGAAGCATAGTTGTAATAGAAATCTTCCCTTTTTTGTTGGCAAAGGTGTATATAACAAAAGTACTGAAGAGACTTCCTATAAAACTTGCAATAGATAAAGATAAATTGTTGTTCTTGAATAAAACTAGAGCCAAAGAAGCACCAAATAATGCTCCAGATGAAGTCCCTGTGAGATACGGGTCAGCCATGGGATTTTTGAACATAGCTTGTAGTCCACAGCCAGTTAAAGCTAGACTAGAGCCAACTAATATAGCTAAAATAATTCTAGGCATTCTTAAATTGAGAACAATAAATTGAATGTTTTCATCTATAAGAAATTTGTTTCCCAAACTCTTATTTGTGATAATTTTTATTACATCTCTAGCCTGAATATCAGCTGTTCCTACCAATACTGAAAAAATTATAGTTACTACAAGTAGAATTAATAAAAATATCAGAGAAAACGGTATTAATTTATTTTTAACTATTTTCATTAAAATCCCAACTCTTTCATTTTACTTGGATAAAATTTATTTACTAGAATTTTTAAACCATCATTTATTAACCGAGGCCCTGAAAGATTAAATATATTTTCATCTACTACAAAGTAGTTTTTATTTTTTACTGCATTTAATGATCTATATGAAGCACTAGTAGTTATGATATTCATAGCAGATTTAGAACCAAATATAAAATCTGGATTTGCTTCAATAAGTTTTTCTAAACTAAAAGTCCAACCAGTGATGCTGTCTCCAACATTCTGAGCGCCCACAGTTCTTATAAGTTCTGAGATAAAAGTATCACTCCCAGCAGTATAGTCACCTTTTCCAGCTCCAACAGCATAATAAACAGAAGGTTTATCATTAACATTTTTAAGTACATATTTTGTTCTGTTAATTTTGTTTTTAAGTGAAGCAACCAAAGCTCTTGACTCATATACTTTATCTGTTATAAAACCAAGTTTTTTGATAAGTCTGAACATATCATCAAAGTTATTAGCGCTATTTATTGCAAAAACTTCTACCTTAGCATCCTTTAACTTATTTAGAACTTTTTCATTAAAATGAGTTTCTGCAATTACTAAATCTGGTTTTAAACTTAGCATTTTCTCAGTATTAGGGCTAAACATTGTGCCTATGCTTGGAAGCTTTAGAGCTGACGCTGGGTATTCACAAAAATCCGTTCTGGCTATCTGCTTGTCAGAAGCTCCAATCATATATAGTTTCTCAGTTATTCCTGGAGCAGTTGAGATTATTCTAATAGCTTTTTTGCTAACAGTTGCAGTTCCCTCAGTAAGGGGGAAAGTATAATCATTAGCTTTTAGAATTTTGTTGCCAGAAAGCCAGTAATTTAAAACCTCCAAAATGAAGTTCATATCAACATAGAAGTTGTTACTGTTTTTTATTATTTCATTGGATAAAGAATAAACTTCATTGTTAACTTTAATAAATTTGTCTGAAAATGTTAAAGTAACTTTGTTATTTTTTAGAATAATTTTGGAACCAATGGTTTTACTAGTTAATCCAAAAACAGATAGATTTTTAATGTTTACATAAAGATAATTTTCTTTAGAAAAACTATCTAAATTTATTTTTTTATCTCCTAAAGTATATTCTGCTCCCAATATGTCTACACAGAGTATTATTAAAATAATTATAATTTTTTTCAATTGTGAGTCTCCTTTTAAATTAATATTATTTTAATTTTAGCATAATTTTAATGAAAAATGAAAAAAAAATTCCAAGTTAAAAAAAGAACTGATATAATATATAAAATTTAGAATTGTTTGGGAAGGAGAAAAATGAATTTACAATTTGTTCAAAAAATAATAAAAAATGTAGGAGTAAGCCCTACAATAATAAAAAGAGGATTAGAAATTTATAAAAATAATGAAATAAAAGAAATAAAATATGAATATATTATGGATGAAGATGGAGCCCAATTTATTATAATTAATGCTACTGTAAAAGGATCAAAAATGTATAAAGTGGAATTAGAACTTTTTTATGATGATGACGAAAATATTAATTTCGAAGAAAAATTTTCTTTGTCAAACGAAAGTTGTACGTGTCCTTATTCATCGTCTTATTATGGAGACTGGGATACATGTAAACATAGAGCAGCAGTATTAATTAAGTTTTTTATGGATAAAGGAGACAAAATAAGTAGTGAAATAAATAGTAGTTTTGAGGAAAGAAAAAAGTTTAACGAATATGTAGTATTTAAAACATGGATTAACTGTTTAGGATTTACCAATAATAAAGTTAAAATTAATTATAGAGTAAAGGGGTTTGACAATAAAACAATTAATTTTAAAATATTTTTTGACATAGTAGGTATTGCACCAGATGAACAAGAGAGGTTTTTTGAAAATATATTTTATTATGGGCCAGAATATATTGAACTCTTAAATTATGTTTCAGAAGAAGACTATCAATTTTTGAAATCTTTAAGAAATTTAAATCCTAAAAAAAATTCTAAAGAATTTTCTATTTTTATTTCTAAAAATAAAGAGAATATTGTATTACTTAAAGAAGCTATTTTTAAAAATAAGATTTTTACGGAAAAAAATCAAAAAATTTCTTATGGTGGCCTAATTAAACCAGAAATATATATAGATGGAACGGAAAAAGAAGTTGAAATCAAAGCAATTAGTAATTATACAAATAATTTGTACAGGGGCGAATATATATCATGGGTATTTGAAGATAATACTTTTTATGATTATGATAATGAAATTGAGAAAATGGCTAAAAAAATATCAATTCCTGATGAGTATGTAGGAGAGTTTTTATTTGATGATTTGAAACTTATGAAAAAGAATTATAACGCAGAATTATCTCCCTACTTTGAGAATCTTAAATTGATTACAATAGAGCCGAAAGTAAAAATATCGTTAGATTATAAAAATGAAAAAGTATTTTTCAATATTAATTTAAATATTCATAATAAAAATTATAAAAATCTTGATATGAACAAACCTGAACTTAAAGAATTGCATGATACTTATAAAAAGGAATCAGAAAATACTTGGTCAAAAATATCAATGGAACAATTATTTATACTATTTGATTTTACTAATAAATTTAAGCATGAATTTAATAATATAAGTTTTGTTATTACAAATAAATTGGAAATTCAAAAGTTTTTAACAGAAGGAGTTCCACATATTCCAGAAGATTGGGAAGTAGAAAAGTCAGAAAGTTTTGAGAACATAAAAGTAGAAGAAATAGAGCTGGAACCTATAGTGGAATTTTTAGAAAAGGGAAATAATATTGACTGGTTTGAATTTACAGTGAAATATCTGATAGATGGAATAACTTATACAAGAAAAGAGTTGCAAAAATTAATTGAATATAATGAAGATGGAGAAGCCTTTATAAAAATAGGCTCAAAATATTTTTTGCTAAAAGAAACAGAAAATGAGAATAGAATAAAAAATCTAGTTTCTTCTGCTGATGAAGATAAAAAAGGAAATTTCAAAAGTAGTTATTTCAATATGATTTATTATAGAGAACTTATGAACAATAGTGGAATTAATTTTAAAGGGAATAAAGTTTACGATGAGCTTCATATGGAAATATCTAATATGAGTATATTGGAAAATTTAGAATTACCTGAAGAGGTAGAAGGGATACTTAGACCATACCAAAAAGAAGGATATAAATGGTTAAAATTTCTTAATAAATTTAGATTTGGAGGAATCCTTGCAGATGATATGGGACTAGGGAAAACTTTGCAAACCTTAAGTTTTCTTAAACATATAGATAGAATACTTCCAAGTATAATTGTTGTTCCGAAATCTTTAATTTACAACTGGAAAAATGAAGCAGAAAAGTTTTTTCCTACTTTAAAAGTGTGTACTTATGATGGAAGTGTTGAAAAAAGAAAAAAACAATTGGAAGAATTCGGAGATTTTGATTTGATTATAACTTCATTTGATGTGGCTTCAAGGGATTGTGATGAACTTCAAAAAGTTAAGTTTTTATATTTAGTATTAGATGAAGCACATAATATCAAAAATAGAACAACAAAAAGAACTACAAATATAAAAAAAATAAAATCTCAATATAGATTGGCATTAACAGGAACGCCTCTTGAAAATTCACTGGAAGAATTATGGTCAATATTTGATTTCGTAATTCCAGGATATTTAGGAAGTTTTAAACAATTTAATGAAAATTATGTGAAAAATGAGGAAAATAGAGAACAAAAGATATATGAGCTTAAAAATAAAATCACACCTTTTATGCTTAGAAGAAAAAAAGAAGATGTATTAAAAGAATTACCAGATAAAATTGAAAATATAGTTAGTGTAGAAATGAATGAAGAACAAAATATCGCATACAATATTATATTGGATAAAGTAAAAGCAGATTTAGAATCTTTAGTTGCAGATAAAGGATTTAACAGTTCTCAAATAGGTATTTTAGCAGCCTTAACAAAATTAAGACAAATTTGTAATCATCCAAATTTAGTATTTGAAGATAGTAATAAAGTTTATGAGTCTGCTAAGTTAGAAACTCTAGTTGAACTAGTTAAAGAATCTATATATGCTGGACATAAAATTTTGGTGTTTTCACAATTTGTACAAATGTTAAAACTCATTAAAGAAAAACTTGATTTGGAAGAGATAAATTATGAATATCTTGATGGTTCTACAAAAAATAGAATGGAAGTAGTTAATAAATTTAATGAGAGTGAAGATAAAAAAGTATTTTTATTAAGCTTAAAAGCAGGAGGGACTGGGTTAAATCTTACAAGTGCAGATATTGTAATTCATGTTGATCCTTGGTGGAATCCACAAATAGAAAGACAAGCAACAGATAGAGCTCATAGAATGGGACAAAATAAAAAGGTAATGGTGTATAAGTTAATAACAAAGGGAACGGTAGAAGAAAAAATGCTGAAACTTCAAGATAGAAAAAAAGAAGTGTTTGATGCAGTAATTGATAGCAATAGTGGTTCATTAAGCAAAGTTACATGGAACGATATACAAGAACTTTTAAGTGTTAAGTAATATTATGTAATGTAGTAATCTTGAAGGATAACCAGATTAAGGAAGTTTTGCTAGTGTTCATAGTAACTCTTTCTACCTGTTCATATGTTATTGAGTGTAACTTAGAGTTGTTGTAACGCAGTATCTGAAAAAAGAATTTGCCATGTGATTCGGTGGAACACCCCTTTATTCCAACTTTTATCCATACTAAACTGTGTATGTATAGGGTGCATAACTTCAGTTAAGTTATTAAAAAAATATGGAAATTTATAAAAAATTTACTATAATAAAAGTATACTGATTATGATTGGAGTTGTTATTTATGAAAAGGAATAATGAAAATCAAGGAGTATTTTTTTATTTGAGTATGTTATTTATGTTAATAAGCTTTAATTCGTTTTCGGATAATAAATTGTCAATAGACGTTAATTATGCAAATCTAAACGGAACTGCTAACGAGATAGTCTATTGGAGTAGTTCTTCAGACAAAAAACTAAGTGAATTAATATGGAATTTAGATAATGTAAATTTAATAGGAGTTGGAACTACCTATAATATTAATGAGAATGGAAGTATTAACTTTGACTTTTATATGAATGCTGATACTGGGAAAAGTGATATGACAGACTATGATTGGACGAATTATAATAGTAGTAATTGGACACATTGGTCAAATTCTCCAACAGATATTACAAAAGTATATAAGCTTGATTTAAATTTTAAATATATTTCAAGTGTCAGAGAAAATTTAGATTTTTTTATAATGGCAGGGTATAAGTTGGATATTTATAAATGGGTAGCTATCGGTGGAGATTACATTTATCCAAGTGAAAGTGGTAGTTTACAGGATATTCCAGTAATTTCTTACAATCAATATTTTAATGTACCTTATGTTGGACTGGGAGCAGTTTTGAATATGTCAAATTTTAGTTTTACAGGAAAATTGATATATAGCGGAGCAGTAATAGCAAAAGATGAAGATACTCATCATTTAAGAGATTTGTATTTTGAAGAATATTTTGAAGGCGGTAAAATGCTTGGATTAATACTACGTGGTGAGTATAATTTTACAGAAAATTTTGCTATATTAGGTTCTGTAGATTATTCTAAATATTACTTAAATAAAGGTTATACAATAGAAACAGATTTGACAGATGGAAGTACAACAACCTATGGGGAAGGGTCAGCAGGAATAGAGAATGAAACCAGTATGATTAGTTTGGGACTTAATTATAAATTTTGAGGTAGAAGTTTTATATAATTCTCATTGACATTGTATGATTTAACGTGTATAATTTTCAAAATAATTGAATAATCTTATCAAGAGAAGTGGAGGGAACCGACCCTGTGATACTTCAGCAACCTGCATATGCGTTGGTGCTAATTTCGGCTTATGCAAGGAAGATGAGAACCTAGAATATTTACTCTTCCTAACAAGGAAGAGTTTTTTTATTATATATAATTTTTTGAAAGGGGTTTAAATATGGCAAAACTTGTGGAAGAGTTTAAGAAAAGAATTATAATTTTAGACGGTGCAATGGGAACGTCTATCCAAAACTATAAATTGCAAGAAGAAGATTACAGAGGAGAAGAGTTTAAAAATCATCCTCA
>JAGNSM010000137.1 GCA_017988045.1 Fusobacteriaceae bacterium | reverse complement strand
ATTATTCCAATCAGAAACAGAGTATAGACTTCCTATATATAGATATTCAGCTCCTATAGAAATATCATTAATTTTGTAATCTGTTCTTATTGAATATTTATTTTTAGGAACCCACGGTATCGTTTTTTCTTCATAAACGCCATCTTTAATTTTTGCATTTAGATATGTATAAGCTTGAGAAATTGTAAATTCTCCCACATAATTTTTTGTTGAAAGCTCCAATCCATTTCTTTCTGTATTTCCATCGATATTTTCATTGGTTCCGTAATATCCATTAGCTGGATTAAAATATATTTCATTTTGAGTAATTGTATTAAATATAGAAACTGTTAAGTAAGTATTCCCTATATATTCTCTAATTCCCAATTCTAAATTATTTGATAATTGAGATTTTAAATCACTTGTACCATATGTGTATTCATCTGTTACAGGAGTTCTATAGTTTTGTTCAAAAGATGCATAAACCGAACCTGTATCAGAATAAAGATAATTAGTTCCTAAAGAAATTAAGTTTTCATTATACGTCTTTTCTTTCCCTGAAGAATAAGAAAGTTTTACATTTTCATTTCTAAATCCAACATTAGAGTTCAAATTATCCGTAAATTTATAAGTATCTAACGCAAATATTCCTAATTGATTTTTAGTAATCTTATTTGTCCCATCTGTTTTTGAATTTCCTTCTGAAACATCAATTCCAGAAATCAATGAATTATTTTTATAATTATATTTAACTTTAAAGTTATTATTTAAATATGAATTAATCGTTCCATATTGATAGCCAGAGTAGTCATAATCACTATTCTTTTGATTATATGAAGTAGTATTTTCAATATTTAAATTATCTTTATCATAAATATATGCTAAAGAATAGCTATTTTTTTTGGAAAATATACTACTTTTACTTCCAACTTGAGCTCTATCCTCAGTTAATTGTGCTTCTGTTAATGACCCTGCATAATTCATATCTGATTCATTATATGCATAATCAAACTTAATTCTATTATTTTCGTTAATATCGTAACCTAATCCAAGTCCAAAATTGTCTTTTCTAAAGTTACTATTGTTTCTATATCCATCTTTCAAAGTTCTTGAGAAATCTGTATGAATAGCAAAATCTCCAATTCTTTCATTTATGTTTGCTCCAAAAGTTTCATACCCAAAAGAACCTGTCTCTAACTTAACTGAGCTACCTTCTGATTTTGTAATAATATTGATTACTCCTCCTACAGCTTTATCTCCGTAAACTACACCGCCAGAAGGAATTATCTCAATACTCTCAATATTACTTACATCAATAATGCTAAAATCAGGACCAGCCATATCTATAGTATTTATACTGACTCCATTAACTAATACTAAAACATTATTTTTTGCTGATTCTCCTTGTCCTCTAAAATCAACAGTTCCTGACCCAAATCCTGTTCCTACAAATAAGCCAGGAACTGTTTTTAACAAATCAACAACTGACTTTGCACCACTTTTTTTGATTTCATCTTCACTAATCACAGTAATATTTTTTGAAGTCTCTCTTACATTTGTTTCAAATTTTTGAGCTGTTACACTAGTTTTTTCAAGCTCTACTATAAATTTTTCATCATCTGCAGCTACAAGTACTACACTAATAGCTAGTAGTGCTAAAAGATTTTTTTTCATAATTATCTCCTCTATTTCAAATATTTTCAAACAATTTAAAAGGAAATAAAAAGCCCACATGAAGTGGGCATCAAACTTTATATTACAAAAAAACTATATCAAAATACAGGAATTATAATATAAGCCGACATTTCCCTTCCCAGAAAATCTGCATATCATATTTAGGCAAGTCTCCTGACTAACTTCTACCTACTCATGCCCTTCCCAGCTAAAGCCAGTGGTTATTGCATCTTCGTCAGTTTCACAGTAGTGGGGGCTGTATCGGATTTACACCGATTTCCTTATTAAATCTATGTTATAAAAACTTAGATACCCAAATATTTAATTTATTATATATTAATCTCTATATAAAATCAATATTTTTTATATTTTAGTCCTCTTTCATATATGATATAATACTATTGAAAAATGATTTTATTAAAGAAAAGATTTTGAACATAAGGAGTCTATTATGATTGGAACATTAGTAAATGTAGGGACAATTACCATTGGAAGTATATTAGGAGCCAAACTTAAACGTGGAATGAGTGAAAGATACCAAGAAACAATTATGCAGGCTGTTGGGCTTGTGGCCTCTTCACTAGGAATAACATGGATAGCTGCCAATATTTCCAAATCTAAATTTTCAATTTTATTTGTACTAAGCATGGTTATTGGAGCCGTAGTCGGCGAATTTATTGATTTAGATAGTAAAACTCAAAATTTTGGGAAAAGATTTAAGGAAAATAATTTAATGGAAGGTCTTGTAACAGCAGTATTACTATTTTGTGTAGGAACTCTATCTATTTTGGGTCCTTTAGAAAGCGCATTAAAAGGCAATAATACTTTACTATTTACAAATGCAATACTTGATGGAATTACTTCTCTTGTTCTTGCTTCAAACTTTGGAATAGGTATAATTATTTCAGCAGGAATATTATTTGTTTGGCAAGGAAGTATCTATATGTCAGCTTCATATATCTCGCAATATATAACACCTGAATTATTATCTGAAATTTCAATAGTTGGTGGAATTCTTTTATTAGCAACTGGTTTAAATATATTAAAAGCAACTAAGATTAAAAGCTTAAATCTTCTGCCAGCTTTAATTATTCCTATTATTTTCTTTATGATAAGAAATATTCTAGGATATTAAACCTATAATTAAAAAAGCTGATTAAATTTAATTTTAATCAGCTTTTTCTTTATTTTCTCTTCATACTCTTAATTATTATTTTATTTTCATCGCTTACTCTAAACGATTCTGTTATTTTCTGCAAACTTTTATTAAATGTAAAATCATCAAAATTATTATTTTTCAAAAGAACCATAGTTTTCTCAGGAAATTTTACAAAACATACTGACACTGCCCAAGCTACACCCATTTGAACATAATAAGCCCTATGCTCTACTTCGTTTAAATATTTTAGTACTCTATCTATATAATTTTCGTTTATAAAATAGCTCAAAAACATTATTACTGCGAACCTTACTTCATATTCTTTATCTGATTTTAAATAAGGCAGTATAAAATTCCAGATAATTTCTTGATTTTTTTTAGTAAATTTCAATGCTCCGCAAAAACTATCACAAGTAGCCCAATTATCAAGTTTTGGAACAAAGTTTTTTATATACTCTAAATGCTCTGCAATATCCAGTTTTAAAAATCCAATAACCATTCCTTCTACCAAAGTTTCTTCAAAATACTCTTTATCTGTTGCGCTGATGTATTCTTTCCAATCTCCTTTAGAAATTTCTTTTGCAATTTTCCTAAGTTCGGGAGTTTTTATTCCCAAAATATTATTGATATTAGGTATTAATGCAGAAGTAAATTTTTTATGAGACGAACTTGCCAAATCTAATAATTGATTTTTTATATTCATAAATACTCCTCATTTATCGTGATAATTAGATTTTAACTCAATAATAGTATTAATACAACAATCATAATTTTTTATTTCTATTTTTGTACTTTAGATACCTTCTTTGAGTTTTTCTAAAAATAGAAAGCCCAACTAAAAATAAGAAAAGATACATAAATATTTGTTTTGTAATTTTCAAGACTTTGGTTGTCAAAGGAATTTCAACTTTTTCCCTTGGTACATCTGATTTTTCCATCAAATCAATGACTCCAATATCAGAATACATAAATTCATTATCATTTACGCTTAATGAAAGCTCCATTTCTTTTGAATTTTCAATTGTTTTATGGTTCAATTTAATGTCTTTTTCAGATAAGTTTTTATGTAATAGTCTAATTATATAAGGATTTGTATCTTTTATTAGTTTTTTAATGATTTTAGAACTATCATCTTTTGGTAAAAGCTTCAATAAAAATTCCTTATCTATAGAAAGTTCATTGAATTCATTGAATCCATAGTCAAAGAGATTCATAGTATCCTCATATTTGGCACTGGCATCTTCGCTATTAAGGGCTACAACTATTAAAATTCTACTTCCTCTTTTCGCTACAGTAACTAGCGTATGCTTAGCCTGTGTTGTCCACCCAGTTTTACTGGCAATAAGCCCATAATAATAACGTTTTCCATTAAGGAGCCCATTTTTATTATGAAGATATCTAATATCATTTTGCATATTAGTTGGAGGAATATCATGACTTTTTTGATTGAAAAAGTCCATAAAATAAGGTGTTTGTATAGCTTGTTTCATAAATAAAGCCATATCATAAGCAGTTGTATAGTGCTGTGAATCATGTAAACCATTGGTAGTTACAAAATGAGTATTTAGTGCTCCCAATTCTTTTGCTCTCTTATTCATTAGTTTTGCAAACTCTTCAAGGCTTCCAGAAATATGAATTCCTATTCCATTAGCAGCATCGTTGGCTGACTGAATTGCCAAAGCATAAAGAGCATCTCTCATTGATATTTGCTCCCCTACATTGAGGGCAATGTGAGAAGAATCTCTTTCAACAGAAAATACTCCTTCATGTGTCATTGTAATTATATCATCTAAATTACTGTTTTCCAAAGCGAGTAATCCTGTCATAACCTTTGTAATTGAAGCAGGATACTCTATTTTATTCATATTTTTTTCAAATAAAACTTGCCCAGTTTCTGCATCCATCAAAATAGCTGAATCTGATTTTATAGTGAAGTTTGGACTTGCCAATACTCCAATACTACTTAATAACATGAATATTCCTGCTATTAATATTGATAAATAATCTCTTTTTTCTCTTTTCAATTTGACTCCTTTATTTTCCAATCTATATTACAGGATTTCTATAGTAAGCTTAAGGCAGATGCTGTTCACTCCTCTATTTCCAACAAAATAGAATTTTTTCGTTTTTATTATAACATTTTTATTCACTATCTTCAATATTTATAAGCGTTTCAGAGAATTTAATGTTTTTTTAACTCATCTTTATTCAAATCCTTATATTTCAGCAAAAGTTTTCAGTGATAATTTTTAAAGAAATCTTTACTTTATAAAAAATATTAAAATAAATTTGATTTTTTTCATTTTTTGATTTAGAATAGTCATATAATATATTAATTTTTTACAAAATGTTTATTAAAAAATGGTTAAAGAGACCAATTCGGTTTTATTAGGTAGACGTTGTTCTATTGTGTCCTTTCCATTTATTTAGTATAAATTGGAGAGAACTTGCCCGTTAAGTTCTCTTTTTTATTTGTTTTTAAAACTACACCAATTTCGTAGCATATGTTACAGATTTTTTCTTGCGTTTCCTGTATATTTTAAATATAAAAATTATAGGAGTGATGATACATGGCAAATTTAGATAATTATTTTAGACAGCATAAAGAAATTTCAGAATTAATAAATACAATTAAAACAATGGCAATAAAGGATTTAATAGCTAATTCAAAAGAAATTGCAACAACATTAAATAA
>JAGNSM010000046.1:2510-16436 GCA_017988045.1 Fusobacteriaceae bacterium | reverse complement strand
AGGGACAGGAACGGGAATAATGCCACTACTTTTATGCAGAAAAGAAGAGATAAATCTAATTACTGCTGTGGAAATAGAAACGGAAATTGCCAAAATGTTTGAGAAAACTATTGAAATAAATTCTTTAGAATCAAAAATAAAACTTATAAATATTGATATTAAAAATTATAAAGAAAAACCTTTTAATATGATTATTTCAAATCCACCCTATATGAAATTAAATGAAGGATATGTAAGCCCTCATGATTATAGGGCTGGAGCAAGACATGAAGTTAATCTTGATTTGAAGGAACTTTTGATAAATGGGAAAAGACTCCTTAAAAATGGTGGAAGTTTTAATTTAGTATATAGGACTAACAGATTTATGGAAGTATTGGACGAGGCGAGAATGCTAAATCTTAATGCTAAAAGAGTTAGATTTATATATAGTAAACCTAATCAAAGTTCAGATTTGTTTATGATAGAAATGATAAAGGGATTCAAATGTGCATGTGTGGTAGAAGAACCTTTATATATTTATAATGAACATGGAGAATATACAGAGGAATTAAAAAAATATTATGGAATATAAAGTTAAGAAGTCGAATTTTTTCGACTTCTTTTTGCAATTTTGCAATAAGCTAAATTATATTTGAACAGGAGGTATATATGTTTAATTTAAAATCAAAATTTGTGCCTACAGGTGACCAACCTGAGGCAATAAAAAAGCTGTCTGATAGAATATTAAATGGAGAAAAAGACCAAATACTTTTAGGAGTAACAGGAAGTGGTAAAACATTTACAATAGCAAATGTAATAAAAGAAACAGGGCGTCCAGCACTTATTATGGCACCAAATAAGACTTTGGCAGCTCAACTTTACGGAGAGTATAAAAAGTTTTTCCCTGATAATGCTGTAGAGTATTTTGTTTCTTACTATGATTACTATCAACCTGAAGCATATATTCCAACAACAGATACATATATTGAAAAAGATTCTGCTATAAATGATGAAATAGATAAGCTTCGTCATGCGGCAACTGCGGCTCTTATGACAAGGGAAGATGTTATAATAGTAGCTTCTGTTTCTGCAATATATGGGTTGGGGTCACCAGAAGTTTATAGAAAAATTACATTGAATGTAGATGTAAAAACAGGAATTAGCAGACATGAAATTATGAGAAAGCTAATTTCAATTCGTTATGAAAGAAATGATATAGAGTTTGAGCGTGGGAAATTTAGGGTAAAAGGTGACATAATAGATGTTTATCCTTCATATTTGGAAACAGCATATAGATTTGAATATTTTGGAGATGAACTTGAAGAAATTTCAGAGATAAATCCATTAACTGGGCAAAAAGTAAGGAAAAATATAGAGAGATTATCGCTTTTGCCAGCTAGTCACTATATTGCAGAAGAGGATGATGTAGAAACTATTTGTGAAAATATAAAGAGAGATATGGAGGAGAGGGTAGATGAGTTTACAAGAAAAAATCTTTTGCTTGAAGCTCAAAGAATAAAACAAAGAACAGAATATGACTTGGAAATGATAAAAGAGATAGGTTATTGTAAGGGAATTGAAAACTACAGTAGGTATCTTACAGGGAAAAAAGAAGGAGACACTCCATTTACGCTTCTTGATTATTTTCCAAGGAATTACTTGACGTTTATAGATGAATCGCATATTACAGTATCTCAAATTGGTGGGATGTACAATGGAGATAGAAGTAGAAAAACTACTCTTGTAGAGAACGGGTTTAGACTGCCTTCTGCATTAGATAACAGACCTCTTAGATTTGATGAGTTTTTGGGGAAAACTAATCAGTTAGTATATGTTTCAGCTACTCCAGGAGATTATGAAGTAGAAAAAAGTAGTGAAAATATAGCAGAACAACTGGTAAGACCTACAGGAATTGTAGAACCAGAGATATTTATAAAGCCTACTGATAATCAGGTAGATGATTTGTTGGAAGAGATTAGGAAAAGAGTAAGTGTAGGAGAAAGAGTCCTTGTAACGACCCTAACTAAAAAAATGTCAGAAGAACTAACAGATTATTATTTAGATTTTGGGATAAAAGTTAAGTATTTACATAGTGATATTGATACTTTGGAAAGAACAGAGATAATAAGAGGACTTCGTAAAGGTGAATTTGATGTCCTTGTAGGAATAAATTTGTTGAGAGAAGGACTGGATATACCTGAAGTATCTCTTGTAGCCATCCTAGAAGCTGACAAAGAAGGTTTCTTGAGAAGTAGACGTTCTTTAATCCAAACAATGGGAAGAGCGGCTAGAAACATAAATGGGCAAGTTATACTTTATGCTAACAAAATGACAAAATCTATGAATGAAGCAATAAGTGAAGTTAAACGTAGAAAAGAAAAACAATTACAATACAATATAGATAATGGAATTGACCCGAAAAACATTATAAGAGAAATTTCAGAAGAAGTATTAAACTTCGATTATGGACTTGACCTTGAAGAGAAAGAAAGTCATCTTAAAAAAGTTTATAGAAATAGAGAAGAGATTGAAAAAGAGATTAAATCTCTTGAAAAAGAAATTAAACAACTTTCGAAAGAACTTGATTTTGAGAAAGCTATTGAAAGACGTGATGAGATGAGAAGACTGAAACAGGTGTTGTTGGAGGTTTAATAATAGGGCGTTATAAATAACGCCCGTACAGATAGAAAATGAAAAATGTAGGGATGTTATTTATAACATCCCAAATTATCTGTAGGAGCACATTTCATATTCCAAAATGAAAGGAGAAAAATGCAAAAGATAAATGTTGAAAAATATAATCCACAGTGGCAAGTAGAATTTGAAAGGGCTAAATTGTTTTATGAAAAATTATTGGTTGGAATAGATAAAAGAATTGAACACGTGGGGAGTACATCTGTGATTGGTCTATGGGCAAAACCAGTATTAGACATTGACATAATAGTAAAAAATAGTGACGATAGCTTACAAGTTATTACCAAACTATCAAGTGCAGGATATAAACATGCTGGTAATTTAGGACTTGAAGGAAGAGAAGCGTTTAAATATGACGATACTAATTTAAATATAAATTGGATGAAACATCATCTTTATGTTTGTTTAGACGGAACTAAACATTTAGAAAATCATTTATTATTGAGAAAACATTTGAGGAACAATAAAGAATCAGTAAGACTTTATAGTGAACTCAAAATAAAATTAGCGAGCGAATTTTCTGAAGATATTACTTCGTATATTGATGGAAAGACAGAGTTGATAACAAAATTTTTAAGTGTTGAAGGAATGAAGAAATCTAAACTTGAAAAAATAGAAAAAGTTAATAGAAAATAAAGAAAAATTTTATAAAAAGATTGAAATTCAAAGGAGATTTATGACATATAATCCAGATATTCATAATAGAAAATCAATAAGATTGAAAAATTACGATTATAGCAGAGAAGGATTGTATTTTATAACAATTTGTAGTCATAATAAAGAATGTATTTTTGGAGAAATTATTGAAGAAGATGTAGGGGCACATTGCATGTGCCCAAATGATATAGTAAAATTGAATGAATATGGAAAAATTGTTGAAAATGAGTTGTTGAAAACGAAAGAGATACGAAAAAACATACAAATAAATCAATATGTAATTATGCCAAATCATATACATTTTGTAATTGAAATAATATCTGATAATAAAGGGCACATGCAATGTGCCCCTACCGAAGAAAAATTTGGAAAATCAACA
The DNA here is from genome assembly GCA_017988045.1 of Fusobacteriaceae bacterium. Taxonomy (GTDB): domain Bacteria; phylum Fusobacteriota; class Fusobacteriia; order Fusobacteriales; family Fusobacteriaceae; genus JAFGUR01. The sequence goes on along the minus strand of JAGNSM010000046.1, from coordinate 12,727 downwards.
TCAAACTCCATTCCGACCATTGTAAAATTATTTAAATCTTCTGTTACAAAACAGATTAATATTTTAAGAAATACGGAAGGCTATCCTCTTTGGCAAAGAAACTATTACGAAAACATCATAAGAAATGAAAAAAGATATTTGCAAGTAATAGAATATATAGAAAATAATCCATTAAAATGGAAAGAAGATAAATATTATTTGTAGGGGCACATTGCATGTGCCCAATATATGACATAAAACCTAGAATAGAGGAACAATATGAGAGACAGAATTTACACAGTATACGAATTAAATTGCATGGTAAAAGAGTATTTGGAAGATATACCAGTTTTTAAAGACTTTTTCTTAACAGGAGAAGTATCAAATATTACATACTACAAATCGGGACATCTTTATTTTACTTTGAAAGATGAGAAAGCCTCAGTAAAATGTGTTGCTTTTTATTATAAATATAAAAAAATTCCAGAAGATTTGAAAGAAGGTGACTCTGTAAAAATATTTGGTCAAGTAACCCTTTATGAAAATACAGGAAACTACCAAATATTAGTAAGTCATCTTCAAAAAGAACAAAGTTTAGGGAAATTATTTGAAGAATTAGAAAAATTAAAAAAAGAACTTTCTGCAAAGGGATATTTTGACGAAAGTAGAAAGAAAAGATTGCCACTACTACCTAAAACAGTAGGAATAGTGACATCTCCAACAGGAGCAGCAATAAAAGATATAATGAGTACAGGGAAAGAAAGATTTCCGAATATAAATTTTATACTCTATCCTGCAAAGGTACAAGGTGAAGGCTCAATAAAAGATATAGTGGAAGGAATTAGAGTCCTTAATGAAATTCCAGAGGTAGATGTTATTATTGCAGGTCGTGGTGGTGGAAGCATAGAAGACTTATGGAGTTTTAATTTTAAAGAAGTTGCTTACGCCTTTCTAGATTCTAAAAAACCAATAGTATCAGCTGTTGGACATGAAATTGATGTGTTGCTAACAGATTTTATAGCAGATGCTAGAGCAGCTACTCCGACACATGCTTCTGAAATGGTTATACCTCGTAAAGAAAAACTTTTAGAAGAGTTGTACAATAAATCGGATAAAATAAAAAAGATGATGGAAAATAGATTAAAAAATGAGAAGAATAAACTAAATACTTTAAAAAATAATCATGTTATAAAGAATTTCTCCACAATAATTGAAGAAAAAAATCGAGATTTAGTTATTTTAGAGGAAAAAATGAATTATTTGGTAAATAACCTGTTAGACAAGAAAAGCCATCTTTTAGAGTTGAAGAGGCATAGACTTTTGGGAGTAAATCCAAAGGAAGTACTAAAAAGGGGGTATACTATCACTTTAAAAAATGGTAAAGTAGTAAAAGATAAGAATACTATCAATAATGGAGATGAAATTGAGAGTTATTTTTACAATGGAGCGGTTAAGAGTATAGTAAAGGAGTGAATTATGAAGAAAATTTTAATTTGGGGATTTGCATTTTTATTAAGTGTAGGAGCTTATGGGAAAGAGCTTAATGAGTACTTAGGAAAGGTTCAAACTTTAGAAAAATCTAAGAAATATAAAGAAATTGATACAGTTTTGGAAGAAGCAATAAATGAGTATTCACAGGAATCTATAATTTTAAAGTTACAAGCAAAAAATTTAATAAATTTGGGTAGATATGAGGAAGCTTACGGTATATTAGAAAATCTAATAATTGTAGATGGAGTATATACCAAAAATGATAAAGAGCTTTATGAAATTCAAATTGAAAATATAAAAAAAATGCAATTGAAAAAAATAACTATGGAAGATATTGATTTGAATGATGAGCTAAAGGCATACGCATATGCTTATGAATCTTTTGATTCACTAACTGATAGTAGCGAGATATTTAAAAAAGGAAATGAACTTTTTAAAGCAAAAGATTATAAAGCTGCTTTAAAAATTTATGAAATGGATAAAAGTGGTGATATAAGAAACTTATTTGGAGCAGGTTTAACAAGTAAATTTTTAGGTAAACTGCCTGAATCAATTATTTATTTTAATCAAATAATTGAAAAAGACCCTACTTTTACTAGAGCTTATAAAGAAGTAGCAATGGCATATCAAGCAAATAAAGAGTATGACAAGGCAATAGAAAATTTCAAAAGATACTTACTTGAAGTACCAGAAGAGAGAACATATATAGTAGTTGCTAATATATATATTGGAAGTTTTAAGGATAATAAAAAAGCTAAAGAAATATTATTAGAAGCTCAAGAATTTTTTCCACAGTCAAAAGAAGTCGGGGATCTTTTGAAAAATGTTAATAAAAAATTGGGAATAAATGAATAATTGGTATAGATTTAGATTAGGTGGCTTAAATAGCCATCTAATTTTAACTCTAATGAAAGATTTTGAAAACTTTGGGGATATTAATAAAAAAGATTTAATAGAATTAAATTATTCGAAAGAGACGATTGATTCTATAAGTTCTTTATTAGAAATAGATTTGGAAGATGAAAAAGAAAAATACAAAAGAAATAAAGTAAGAATTTTAAGTTATAATAGTGATGAATATCCAAGAATGCTAAAAGAAATATCTAATCCACCACCATTTCTTTATGTAAAAGGGAATGGGGATTTTAGTAACAAGAGTTTGGCAGTAGTAGGAACAAGAAAGATAAGTTCTTATGGAAAATTAGCATGTGATAAAATAGTATCAGGATTTAATAATAAAGGAATTACAATTGTTAGTGGACTAGCTCTGGGAGTAGATACTTATGCTCATGAAATAGCATTAAAAGGGAATAGTTCAGTTATTGGAGTAGTAGCTCAAGGGCTTGATATTATCTATCCACCCAGTAATGCTAGACTGTATAAAGAGGTAGAAGAGAAAGGTTTGCTTATTTCAGAATATCCTTTAGGGACTCATCCAATGCCATTTACATTTCCACAAAGAAATAGGATTATTGTGGGATTAACAAAAGGAGTATTGGTAGTTGAAAGTTTTAAGCGAGGAGGCTCTCTTATAACAGCAAAATTAGCTTTAGACGAAGGTAGGGATATATTTGCTTGTCCAGGATTTGTTACATATCCAAGCTTTGAAGGATGTAATGAACTTATAAAAAATAGTGAAGCAAAATTGACGGATAGTGCCCTAGATATATTAAATGAGTATGGTTGGGAAAATGAAGAAATTGTAGAAAAGTCAGAAATAGCTTTACCTAATGCTATAGAAAATGGTATATATAAGGAATTGACATCACCAAAAACGCTTGATGAACTTGTTGTGTCTACTAAAATAATACCAAGAACACTACTTGTAACTATAACAGAAATGGAACTTAAAGGTTTGATAAAGAGTGTTAGTGGAGGAAGATTCGTAAGGGTTTAAGTAAGGAGTACCAATGAAAAAAGATGATAAAGTTTTTGAAGTACTTGTTGAAATTATTAGAAATTTTATGGATAACGGAGATAAGAACATACAAGAACTGGAAAAAAGTATAGTTGAAAGCCTTATTGCTAAAGGCTATGTAATGGAAGAAATAAATGATTTGTTAGATGGCGTATTTAATCTTATGAATTTGGATAATAAAGAGTTTACTTTAAGATTACTTACAGAAGAAGAGATGCCTAATTTTTCAGATGAAGGTAGAGCTTATCTAATATACTTAAAAAATAATTATATATTAAATGAAGAAGAGTTTGAAAGAACTATATTTGAATTAGCTTTCCAGAATTCTTTCAATGGAATATCAGATATAAAAAAATATTTAGTAGCAAAAGGGCTAAATCCTGATGTTACTTTTAGTTAAGAGGTGAATTTGTGGCAAAAATGAATTTAGTAATTGTTGAGTCCCCTGCAAAGGCGCAAACAATTAAAAAGATACTTGGTAAGAACTATGAGATAACAGCATCTTATGGGCATATCAGAGACCTTCCTAAATCGAAGATTGGTGTAGATATAGAAAATAACTTTGAACCAAATTATACGACAATTAAGGGTAAGGGCGATATTACCAAAAAACTTCGTGAATTAGCAAAAAAAGCTGACAAAATTTACCTAGCTTCGGATATGGATCGTGAAGGAGAGGCTATTGCTTGGCATTTAGCCCATATATTAAAGTTAGATTTGAATGACAAGAATAGAATAGAATTTAATGCAATAACAACAGATGCTATAAAAGATGCAATAAAACATCCAAGACAAATTGACATGGACAAGGTAGATGCACAACAAGCTAGAAGAATACTAGATAGACTTGTGGGTTATCAAATAAGTCCATTATTATGGAAATCTGTAGACGTTAATACTTCGGCAGGAAGAGTTCAATCTGCTGCTCTTAAACTTATTTGTGATTTAGAAGATCAAATAAGAGCTTTTGTTATTGAAAAATACTGGGAAGTTAACGGTGATTTTCAAGGAGGCTTTAATTTTTTATTAAATAGGATTTCTAAGGAAAAAGTTGGAAGAATTTTTGACTATAAAATAGTTGAAAAACTAAAAAAAGACATAAGCAATAAGACTTTTGAAGTAACTGGAGCCAATATTAATAAAAAATCAAATTCTCCACCAAAACCTTTAAAAACATCAACTTTACAACAACTGGCGTCATCGTATTTAGGGTTTTCTGCCTCAAAAACTATGAGAGTAGCTCAAGGATTATATGAAGGGGTAGAGGTAGAAGGAACGTTAAAAGGTTTGATTACTTATATGAGAACTGACTCATTAAGACTTTCTCCAGAAGCCAAAGAAATGGCCAAAAATTTTATTTTTGAAAAATATGGTGAAAAATATTGGGGTAATGAAGTAGAAAAGAAAGATAAAAATGCTAAAAAAATACAAGATGCACATGAGGCAATAAGACCAACAGATGTATACTTGATTCCAAATGAAATCAAAAAATTCTTAAATGAAGATCAATACAAACTTTATAAACTTATATGGGAAAGATTCTTAATATCTCAATTCGCTAAAATGGAATATGAACAATTTGAAATACTTTCAGAATATGATAATTATGAGTTTAGAGGAGCAGCTAATAAGATTATCTTTGACGGATATTATAAAATATTCAAAGATGAAGATGAGATAAAAACAATAGATTTTCCAGCAATTAATGTTGGAGATAAATTTGATTTGATGAAATTAAATATAGTAGAGGGAGAAACAAAGCCACCTGCAAAATTAACAGAGTCTACTTTAGTCAAAAAGCTAGAAGCTGATGGGATCGGAAGACCTTCTACCTATGCTTCTATAATAGATACGCTTAAAAAGAGAGAGTATGTAATTTTAGATGGTAAAAAGTTTACTCCAACAGAACTAGGTTATGAAATAAAAAACATATTGGAAAAAAACTTTCCTAATATAATGAATATTAAGTTTACAGCAGAAATGGAAGAGAAGCTTGACCATATTGAAGAGGGTGAACTTCAATGGAAGAAAGTTCTTAAAGAATTTTATGATGATTTGGAAAAATATCTAAAAGTATTTGCAGAAGAAGCAGAGAGATTAGCAAATATCAGAGTAGAATCAGATGTTATCTGTCATGGGCCTATGGTTATGAAAACTGGTAGATTTGGAAAATACCTTCAATGTGAAAATGAAGAGTGTGGGAAAAAGATAAATCTAAAGGGAGTAAATATTCCTAAGGATCAGATAGAAGCTGGAATGATATATGTAAAAGAAGTGGTAGAAGAGAAAGAAAAAGCAAGACTTGGAGAGCCTACAGACCTTTATTCTAAAGATGGAAAAATGTTTTTCTTGAAATTAGGAAGATTTGGTTCTTATCTTGAAAGTGAAGATTTTGCTAATGATGAAGTAAGGGAAAGCCTTCCTACAGAAATCAGAAAAATGCTTGCTCTGAAAACAGTAGAAAGAGTAGGAGAAGTTGTACAGCTAAAAAAAATAATGGACGCAATGAAAGCAGAAGAAGCCGAGATATTAAAAACTGCTGGAGTCTGTGAAAAATGTGGATCTCCTTTTGAGGTAAAAAGAGGTAGATGGGGTAAATTCTTAGCATGTACTGGGTATCCAACTTGTAAAAATATAAAAAAATTACCAAAAGATAGTTAAGAGGTTTTATTACCTCTTTTTCTTTTTAAATGAGAATATTTTAATACCATACAAATTTGATATAAAATTTGAAATATTAAAAAAAATAGGGTAATATACTAGAAATAGTGAAATATTGGAGGCTGATAGTTTTGAAAAAGATACTATTATTAATAGTTTTGATAAACATCTTTACTTATGCTAATTCAAAAAAAATACTTATAATAAATTCATATTCTAGAGATTTTGAGTGGACAGAAAATCAGCTTCGAGGTATAGAAAATTATTTTTACGGAAAAGAAAATATAGATTTTTTTTATGAATATCTGGATAATAAAAATATAGATAGTGAGGAATATTTAGAGCAGTATAAGAAAATATTTAAGGAGAAATATAAAAATCAGACACTTGATTTAATAGTAACTACAGATGATTTTGCTTTAAGTTTTATTAGAGATAATTATTCATTGTTAAAGAAAGTGCCTTATGTGATTGCTTCAGGTGTTAATCATGAGTTTCCGATAGAAGAGAATGTTACGATTTTATATGAAAAATTTGATATTGAAAAGAATTTGAATTTAATAAAAAAACAGAATTCTAAAATAAATACTATTTATTTTGTTGCAGATTCTAGTTATTCAAGTAAGGGACTAATTGAAGATGTTAAAAAAATTACAGATAATGATAAGAGATATGAATATATTTGGTTAGATGAAGATTTTTTTAAGCTAAAAAAAGAACTTACAAAATTAAAAGAAAATTCTGCGATAATTCATCTTATATACTTTAAAGATGAGCAAGGAATAACATCTAAGTATGAAAGAACCTTAAGAGAATTGTATAAAGATATAAGAGTTCCTATTTATACTTCATTTAATTTTTATTTGGAAGAAGAAAATAATGTTTTAGGTGGATATTCTATTGATGGATATAAAATGGGTGAAACTGTAGGGAAATTGGTAGAAGATTATTTTAATGGTAAAGAATTAAGTCATACAATTGTAGATAGTGGATTATATAGCACTTATAAGTTTAATTATAAGGTTTTAGAAAAAAATAAAATTAAATATACACCAAGAGAAGCGGAAATTCTTTTTAAAGAAATTTCTTATTTTGAAAGTAGAAAGTATGAATTGCTTGCAATATCTTTATTAATATTGGTTAGTGGATTTAAAATATATAGCAATAAAAAAGATTTTAGAGTTCAATTGCAAATAAATGAAAAAAATACAGAGATAATGGAGTTAAATGAAAATTTGTTGGAGACTCAAAAGGAAATTATAACAGTACTTGGTCAGATAATTGAGAATAGGTCAGAGGAAACAGCTAATCATACGAAAAGAGTTGCTAAAATATCAAAATTTATAGCTAGACTGTTAGGGTTTAGTGAAGAAGATGCGCAACTAATTGAAATTGCTTCACCTTTACATGATGTAGGTAAAATAGGTATTCCAGAAACTGTTTTGCATAAACCCGGAAAGTTAACGGTAGAAGAATTCGATATAGTAAAAACGCATGCGGTTATTGGCTATGAAATACTAAAAAAATCAAAAATACATACTTTGAATATAGCAGCAAATATTGCTCACGAGCATCACGAAAGATGGGATGGGAAAGGCTATCCTAGAGGTATAAAAAATGAAAATATTAATATTTATGCAAGAATAACAACAGTTGCTGACATATTTGATGCTCTTTTAAGTAGAAGAATATACAAAGAACCTTGGACTATAGATGAAGTTATAGAATACTTTGAAACTGAAAAAGGAAAGATTTTTGATCCATATATTGTTGAATTATTTTTAGAAAACATAGATAAAGTTATAGAAATAAGAGAAGAGGCAAAATAATGTTTTAAAAAAAGAGAAATCTCGTAAAAATGGGGTATAATAATTATATATTCTAATGCTGATTTGCGAGGTGGGTAAAATGAAAAAATTGATTATTTTATTTATTTTTGCTTGGGAAATATTGGGATACGGAACAGAACAAGGAGATATTACTTATGAAGTAAGAGCTGGAATACAAGTAAATATTGTGCTTGATAATGTACATTTTCTAGATATGGAAGCTGGAAAATTCTTCGGATTAGATGTATATAAAAGAGTGTCAGGAAGGCTAGACTTAGGTTTGGGAGCACAATATAATACTGTAGAAAGCACTAAATTTGAAGGAACAGCAAGTGAAGAAGTAATTACTATAACAAGAATGCCAATATACGCAGTTGCTAAGCTACATTTAGCTCAAACATTTTTCTTGAATCCTTATTTTAAGATTTTGGCTGGGTATCAAGTTATGTTAGATGCTGATGTAGAAGGACTTGAAAATGGAAGTTATTATGGAGCTGGAATTGGTATAGAACTAGGAGATTTTGTTCTAGATTATATGTATACAGCAGAGGAAAATAAAGGAGACTCTCAATATAGAGGTTCAGTAGGACATGCATTGGCACTAGGTTATAGATTTTAAAATATTAAAGAAAAAGGGGAAAATATGAAAAAAGTACTTATAGCAATGATACTTGTAGCAACATATGTTTTGGGAGATACTATTGAAAGTTTTGTAGAATATAATTTTGAGAAAAATTATAGTTTTAAAAATGGAACAGAGTTAAAGAAAAAGAAGGCAGATTTGAGTCTTAATTTTGAATTTTATAGTCCTCAAGAAGGTAAAATTATGGGAGGATGGGGAGTAGGGCAAGTAAGTGGGAAGGTAGAAGGATATTCATCTAATGAAATAAATTTAATGCCATACTATATTGTGAGTAAATATTATCTTTCTGGAAAAAGTGGAACAGGTTTTTTTGTTAAAGGTCAAGGTGGAGGATATTTGACAAAAACAATATTGGGTGATACAGATATTTCAAATATTAGTATAGATAATGGTTGGTATTACGGAGTAGGAGTAGGGGCAGAGTATAAGGATTTTATACTTCAAGTCCTTTATAGAGAATATTTAGGAGATAGTACAGTTAATGGGATAGATACGAAATTTGAATATGGTACTACAACACTCTCATTGGGATATGCAATTGGAGTGTAAAAAATAGAGGAGGGATTATGAAAAAATTATACGCAATGTTTTTGGGTTTACTTATTGGAACAAATATATTTGCTCTTACTTACGAAGCAAAAATAGGGTTAAGTAATGATTTTCTTGAACAAGATGCACTTTATTTTAATATTGGGCTAGATGTTTATGGAGAGCAAAGAAGTATTTTACAACCAGGGATAGGAGTTATCATTGCTGATTTCGTTGGTGACACAAATGATTCAAATATCGATACGGGATTAAGTACTAGATTTGATAGTTTACCAGTTTTTGGGATAGCTAAATTTAATTTATTAGGTGTAGGAGATTCTGTGTTTTTCTTGAAAGCTTTTGGAGGTTGGCAGTTTATAAGTGAAGAAAATGTAGAGGGTGGACCATATTATGGATATGGACTTGGATTTGATATAAGTAGCATATCTGTAGAATATTTCATTACAAAAGAAACTTACGAAATAAATGGGATAGAAAATAATGATACTTTTGGTACCATAGGAGTTGGATATTACTATTAAAAAATGGGGAAACCCATTTTTTTATTACTATCTTTTGATAAAAAAAGGAAAAAATTAATTTACTTAGTAAAATAAATTGTATAGTTTTGGTATTTTAACAAAATGAGCTTTATATTTTAGGGGGAGAGGTAAATATGATAAAAGTAATAGCTAAAAATTTTACCCACGAAAACAAAAAATCAGAATTAATAGAGCTGTTAAAAGAACTAAAACATTATGCAATTAAAGAAAAAAAATGTATTAAGTATGAATTGTTTCAAGATAGTGATAATGAAACAATAATTACCATTATTTCTGAATGGGAAAAAATAAATCATTTGGAAGAGTATTATAAATCTAATTATTTTATAGGGATTGTAGACAAAATATCAGAACTAATAAGAAAAGAATCAGAGGTTAATATACACAGTATCTTAGAATAAATAGAATTATATCTATAAAATTAGAGAGTGCTATTGCATTTTCAAGAAAATGGTAATAAACTTATAGTACACAAAAGATAATTAGGAGGAGATAATGTTAAGAATAGACAAAGAAGAGTTTAAATTAGATATAATCAATAGTTTAAAATTTTTTGGTACAACGTTAGAACGTGCAACTAAGAGAGAGATTTTTGATGCGGTTTC
>JAGNSM010000046.1:0-2410 GCA_017988045.1 Fusobacteriaceae bacterium | reverse complement strand
ATAATTAGGAGGAGATAATGTTAAGAATAGACAAAGAAGAGTTTAAATTAGATATAATCAATAGTTTAAAATTTTTTGGTACAACGTTAGAACGTGCAACTAAGAGAGAGATTTTTGATGCGGTTTCTAAAACTGCAATGAATATAGTAACTCAAGACTGGCTAGAGACTAAAAAGACTTATGATGAGTTAGATATTAAACAAGCATACTATCTTTCAGCAGAGTTTCTTATGGGAAGAGCGTTTTCCAATAATCTAGTAAATTTGACTATATTTGATCAAGTAAAAGAAGTTTTAGAAGAGATGAAAATAGACATCAACTTAATTGAAGATCAAGAAGAGGATGCAGGATTGGGTAATGGTGGGCTAGGGAGATTAGCAGCATGTTTCTTAGACTCTTTAGCAACGCTAGAATTACCTGGACATGGATATGGAATAAGATATAAATATGGGATGTTTAAACAAGAAATAAAAAATGGGTTTCAAGTAGAAACGCCAGATAAATGGCTTGAATATGGAGATCCTTGGCAAATAGAAAGAAGACATGAATCTGTTGTAGTTAAGTTTGGTGGGAAAATAATTGTTGAAAAGGACGAAGATGGAAGAGAACATTTTAAAAGAATAGATGCAGAATTAGTATCGGCAGTTCCTTTTGATATGCCAATAGTAGGATACGGGAATAAAACTGTAAATACATTAAGATTGTGGCAAGCAGAATCTCCAAATGGATTTGATTTGCAAATGTTTAATGACCAACATTATAATACTGCCGTAAAAGACATAATAAGAGCAGAGGATATTTCTAGAGTTTTGTATCCAAATGATAGTGGACCAAGTGGGAAAGAGTTAAGATTAAGACAACAATATTTCTTTGTATCAGCATCATTACAAGATTTAGTTAGAAAGTTTAAGGCTAAACATGGAGATAATTTTAGTATTTTCCATGAAAAAGTAGCTATTCAATTAAATGATACTCATCCTGTAGTAGCTATTCCAGAATTGATGAGAATATTAATGGATTGGGAAAAATTAGAGTGGGATGAAGCTTGGGCAATAGTTACGAAAACTTGTAATTATACAAATCATACAATATTAGCAGAAGCACTTGAAAAATGGCCAATTAATATATTCCAAGGGCTATTACCGAGAGTTTATCAAATAATCGAAGAAATCAATAGAAGATTTATGATAGATGTTAGAATGGCTTTCCCTGGAGATTGGGAAAAACATAATAAAATGTCTATTATAGGTAATGGTATGATAAAAATGGCTTGGCTTGCGATTTATGGGTCAGCTAGGGTAAATGGAGTTGCAGCACTTCATACAGAAATACTAAAGAAACAGGAACTTAAAAACTGGTATGAAATGTATCCGCATAAATTCCTTAATAAAACAAATGGAGTAACACAAAGAAGATGGCTACTTAAAGCTAATCCTGATTTATCAAAATTAATAACAGATTTGATAGGAACAGGATGGATTACAGATTTGTCAAAATTAAAAGAACTAGAAAAATTTGTAGATGATACACAAGTTTTAGATAGTTTCATAGAGACAAAATATGAGGATAAAGTAAAATTAGCAAAGTATATAAAAGAGCATAATAAGGTAGAAGTAAGCCCAGATTCAATCTTTGATGTACAAATTAAGAGATTGCATGAATATAAAAGACAACTTTTGAATATAGTTCACATAATAGATTTATATTTCAAAGTTAAGGCTAATCCTAATTTAGATATAGTTCCTAGAACGTTTATATTTGGAGCTAAATCAGCATCAGGTTATAGAAGAGCTAAAAATGTTATTAAGTTGGTAAATGCTATTGGAGAAGTAATTAATAATGATGTAAGTATAGGAAATAAAATTAAAGTAGTTTTCTTAGAAAATTATAGAGTTACTCTTGCAGAAAAAATATTCCCAGCAGCAAATCTTTCTGAACAAATTTCTACAGCTGGAAAGGAAGCCTCAGGAACAGGAAATATGAAGTTTATGATAAATGGAGCTCCAACAATAGGGACTCTTGATGGAGCCAATGTAGAGATAGTAGAAGAATCAGGAAATGAAAATAACTTTATATTTGGATTGACTGCAGAAGAAGTTCATGATTTAAATGTTAATGGTGGATATAATCCTTGGGAAGTTATGAAAAATACAGAAGGATTAGAGAAAGTGATGAACTCGTTAATAGATGGGACTTTTAGTAGCGATATAGGAATGTTCCAAGAGTTATATAACTCACTAATATACGGAATAGATGGTAATAGACCTGATGAATATTATATATTAAAAGATTTTGAAGGTTATAGAGAAGCGCATAAAAGAGTGGATGAAGCTTATAGAGATAAGTATGGATGGGCTAAAAAAGCTTGGCTGAATATAGCAAATTCTGGTAAATTTAGTTCTGATAGAAC
>JAGNSM010000136.1 GCA_017988045.1 Fusobacteriaceae bacterium | reverse complement strand
TACTCCCTTCTTAAAATAGAAAAATATATATAGTATTAGCATACTCGATAAAAATATCTTTTCCAATTTAACTTATTAAATATTATTCAAATCTTAATATCATTATTAAAAAATTAATTATTCGTAAAATTTTCTTTTTCAATTTTAATTATACTTTTCTCATTTTTATGATAATTAATACTTACTTTTATCAAAGTAGTATCTGTTTTATACTTTATAGCGTAGTTTTCGCCATCCTTTAATATATATAACTTTCTATAAAATAATGAAAAAAAATCGTTATCCTTACTAATATCACCTAATTTTAATTTTATAAGCATATCAGATATTGTTTCATAAAGCATATTTGTAGAAGTTACCATTTTACTAATTACAAAGGTGTTATCATCTTTATTTGCCTTATAAAGAGATAAATCATTTTTTATAGCTTTCTCCAAAAATACATCAAAATTTTCATTTTGATGATGAACTAAAGCATATTTTAAATTTTTAAGCACATATTCATATCCTTCTAATTTTATTGAGTTGGAAATAAGATTGAAAACATAATCATAATTACTAATTTTACCCTTTGACATATTTATTAATCCGTTAGTAATTGACCTAATCTCCTTTAATTTATTATCAAAATAACTTATTTTTAGTTTTATAATTTTAGAGATTTTGGAATCTCCATTTTTAATTTTTGTAATATTAAGTTTATAATTAGAATACAAATTAAAGTCCTCTATAATTGGATTTATAACTTTTCTTTCCATATCGTAAAATCTAGGATATAAATTATTTAGGTTTAGTAAAGTTTTAAACTCTTCTAAAGAAAATTCTAACTCTCCTTCTTCCCTATCATAATTATTTGAATTAATAATTTCTAAAAAAATAGTATGTGAATGAGAATTTTTAAAATATACTAAGCTAAGTGGATTTATCATACTATAAAAAGTATTAAGCTTACGAGATTCAACAATTTCTTCTGAAATAGTTATATTCAATATGTTTTCTTCTAATAAAAATGAAGAAATTATAGGAAAACTCCCAAAGTTTTTGCTGTTTTCAAAAAAATAAGAAATTCTTTTTTGGGATAATTTTTCTAAAAAATCAAATAAAATAATTGAAGTTTTATAGTCATAATATTTTCCAACTTCATTTAATTCAATATTAATCAACTTATCCTGATTATTAATAAATTTTGAAAACAGAAATTTCAAAAAGTCTTTTTCACTTTTAGATATTTTTTTATTAACATTGATAATTAATTTACCATATTTTTTCTTATTTTCTAAATAATTTGTTAAAAGAGTCATATTTTCTCCTTCTTTAAAAAAATTTTTTAAATAAATAATGAATCAGTATCTTTTTAATGACGACAAATATTATATACCTATTTTCCCTCACAATCAAGAAACGTTTGAATCTATTATTTTTTATTGTTTTTAAACCCATTAAAATTACAATAGTAACGAAAATAATACATTATTTTTAGAAATTTGACATATTTTTATTAATTAACTATACTTTTATTATAAAAAAGAAGTTTGGTTATTAACCAAAAAATATATTTATGAAAGGGGTAAAAATTTATGAAGTTTCAAGAATTTATTAATGACAAAGTTCTTCCAAAAGCTGGAGAATTGTCAAATAACAGATTTCTAAAATCTGTAAGTAATGGTTTTATGGTTCTAATGCCTGTTATTATTATTGGTGCAATATTCTCATTGCTTAACGGATTAGCAATACCAAGCTATCAAAACTTTATAACTAATATAGGAATAAAGCCTATTTTAGGAATACCTAACACTATAACAAACGACATTCTAGCAATTTATGCAGTATTTTTTATCGCTTATAATTTGGCTAAAACTTATGACAAAGATCCAGGTATAGCAGGAATGATTGCTCTTGCAAGTTTTTTAGCTATTACTCCTATTGTTAACACTGGGAATGTTATTAAGGGATTTTTGGAAAAAAATAGTATAGTTATTCCAGCAGATATGAAAATAGCTGGTGTTAACTCTATTCCTTATGATTGGATAGGTTCAAGAGGATTATTTGTAGCGATAATCGTAGCAATAATATCTACAGTAGTTTATAGTAAACTTTTAGATAGAGGACTTTCAATAAAACTTCCTGAAAGTGTTCCACCTACAATTGGAAAATCATTTGCTGGTTTAATTCCAGGCTTTATAATAATAATTTTATTTATGGTAATCAATCAATTAGTAACTATAATTCCTGGGGTAGAAGGAATTCACTCATTTGTTTATACTGTAATTCAAGGGCCAGTAGAGAAATTACTTGGAAATAACATTTGGTCTTTCCTTTTTGCAATATTTACTGCACAATTCCTATGGTTCTTCGGAATTCATGGAATAACTGCAATTATACTTCCAATATTTTATCCTGTTTGGACTTCATTAACTATGGCAAATATTAATGCAATGAACTCAGGAGTATCAGTGTTTGAATTGCCAAATATTATAAACAGATCATTTTTTAGCGTTTATGCTTTAGTTGGTGGATCAGGAGCTACTTTAGGAATCTGTTTATACATGACGTTAAAAGCAAAAAGTAAACAATATAGAACTCTAGGGAAATTATCGTGGGTAGCAGGTTTGTGTGGAATTAATGAACCCCTAATATTTGGAATGCCTGTAGTATTGAATCCTTATATGATTATTCCATTTATAGCTGCACCATTTATTTCAATAGTTCTGGCTTATTTTTTAACAGTTATTAATATCCTTCCAAGACTAACTACAATAATACCTCTAGGAACTCCTGTAGTTATGTCAGGATTCTTAGCTGGAGGGTCTGCTGGTTGGAGAGTTGCATTATTTCAAGTTGCTATAATAATTATTTCAGCTCTTATTTATCTTCCATTCTTCAAAGTTATTGATAAAAAAGCTTATGATGAAGAAAATGTAAGTGAATCTGAAGCAATAAAAACTCAAACAGTATAAAATAAATTCTAATTCTCAGGCATTAAATTTTTTTGAAATAATTACTACTAGCCACTAAAATTTTGTATTCGGTATAATTTATTATGCCTGAGAATGTAAAAAGATAGGAATTTTATTCCTATCTTTTTACATTATACTTTATATGTACTAGTTACATATTCATCAATCACTTCGGCAACTTTCTTAGATAACCTAACAGCTTCTACCACAGTTTTTGCACCTGTAACTACATCTCCAGAAGCAAATATTCCCTCTCTACTTGTTCTTCCATACTCATCTGTTGTAAGAAGTCCCCTATTATTTACATCAATACCCTTTGTTGATGAAACTATATTTGTTCTTGGCCCTTGTCCTACAGCAATTATTATAGAATCTGTTGGTATAAGCTCTTCAGTCCCATCTATAGCATAAACAGTATCTATTCCATCCTCATCTTTTCTAAGCTCTGTGCTAACACATTTTATACCTTCATCACTTATTTCAAGAGGCATTGTATAATACAAGAATTTAACTCCATCCATTTTTGCATATTCTACTTCTATTCTATCAGCTTCAATATGTTCTTCTCCAGCTCTGAAAATAATATAGACTTCTCTCGAACCGTTTCTTAGAACTGTTCTTGCCACATCCATAGCGACATTCCCAGCTCCGATTATACAGACTTTTTTTCCTAAAGTGTATACATTTGGATTCTTCAGATAATCTATTGCATAGTGAACATTTCCAAGAGTTTCTCCTTTAATAGTTAAACCTCTTGGTTTCCATACACCTGTCCCAATAAATACAGCCTTGTATCCATCTCTAAAAAGGTCATCAACAGTTATTGTTGGTCCAATAAGGGTGTTTGGCCTTATTTTAATCCCCATTTGAATAAGTTTTTCTTTAATTCTATCCAAAATTTCCTTTGGCAGTCTAAATTCTGGTATTCCGTAACGCATAACTCCACCTATTTTGTCATGTGCTTCAAATATAGTAATATCATATCCTTTACTTGCTAGGATAAAAGCTATAGTTATTCCTGCTGGACCACTCCCAATAATAGCTACTTTTTTATTTTTATCAATCTTATACTTAACAGTCAAAAGATTTAAATAGTAGTCAGAGATATAATTTTCTATATGACTAACTTGTATTGGATTACCTTTTTTCCCCAAGATACAATGCCCTTCACATTGTCTGGAATGTGGACAAATAAGAGAACATACTAAAGATAACGGATTATTATTAAATAACTTCTCTCCTGCCTCTGATATTTCCCCTTCCAAAAGCATTTTAACAATTTCATTAACAGGGGTATTCACTGGACAGCCTTCTTTACACAATGGTTTCTTACATTGTAAACATCTTTTTGCTTCTGTTAAAACTGATTCTCCCATTACTATAACCTCCTACTAAAGCATATTTTAGCTAGTTCAAAGCCTTAAAAACTTTTTTCTTTTATCCAACCTTTTTTATAAGCTTCTACCAAACTCATCAAAATTTCTATTTGTTCTTTTATCTCTTTTCCTGTATCTGTGTCACTTATTAATAAAACTTTTTCTGTTTTTTCCACAATTACTTTTGTTGAAATTATATCATTTTCATTCTCAATAGCCTGTTTTGTGGAATGAAAAGGTTCATGGGCTACAAGGACAAGCCCTTTAGAATTATAAATAAGCGTATATCCTGCAATTCCTGTTGCTTTTTGATAAGCCTTAGAAAGCCCACCATCTATTACAAATAGTTTCCCATTTGCCTTAATTGGCTTCTCTCCTTTTATTGTTTTTACTGGTACATGCCCATTAATTATATGAGAATTTTGGGAATCCATTTCAAATTCAGTAAAAATTTTCTCTATATAATCAGAATCATCTCTGTATTTATAATAAAAATTTCTATTCTCTTTATGAGTTTCAGGAGCATCAAGAAAATATCTTTCAAAAGTCTTCATTTCGTCTTTTCCAAAAAGAGGTGAATTTGGTCCACTCCATAAATACCACATAATGGACTTCCCATATTCTTTTTCTTTTGTTCCCTCTTTTTTAAAATAACCGTCTCTTATCAAAAGCTCTAAAGCCTCAATTAATTTTTTCCCTTTGTACTCTTTTCCTTTGATTTTCATTGAAGAAAATTCTGAATCTTCATTGGTAGGAATACACCCATGATATAGAAGATTTCCATTATAATTCTGATACATACTACCCTTTAAGAATAAAAATCTTATATGAGATTGCAGTTTTTCATTATTCATAAAAGAAAATTTTAATTTTTTTATCAACTCTTCTTCATCTTCTGTCAAGTCATAGGGACTCAATGGATTAATTGTAGGAAAATTGCTGTCTAATAGCTTATAAGATTTTCCATTAATTGTTATAGTTCCATCATGGTGATTGATTTTATCCAGTAATTTTCTGCTATCCATGTTAAATTCTTTATGCTTTTCAATTAGTTTTCCTTCTATCTTAAACTGAATAATAGCAATAGCTTTATGCATTTTTGCTATAAATTTTTTCTTTTTATCATTATAATCTGCCTCGTCACTTAAACGAGGATAAAATGGTGTACATTCATCATTTTCATAAACTTCCATTGCAAAAGTTCCCAAATTTA
>JAGNSM010000135.1 GCA_017988045.1 Fusobacteriaceae bacterium | reverse complement strand
TTGAATATAATACATTGCTTCCTAAACTCGTATCATATAATTTAAAAGAAGGCTCTGCTTTTGTCCAGTCTCTATAATCCTCGTTGTTACAAGAATGAAGAACAAACGGCAATAATAGAACCAATGATAAAAATTTTATTATATTTTTCATAATTATTGTTGAATTATTGTTGAACAATGGTATAAACTCCAGCTTTAATATCTACTGTAATTTTATACGTGTTTCCACCACCATCAAATTTGATATCTCCACTATCACCTTTAGGACCTAAGAAACGTGAATCTCCTGAACCAGAAATATTACCCCATTCTAATTCTTTCCAATCTTTTTGACCTAGAAATTTAAAAGCAGCTCCATTATCTAATTTCACTGTGTATTCAAATTTTCCAGATGAAACTTTAGTCATAGCAATAGCGTTTGCTGCATCCCATCCATTAATTGTACCAACAAGATAAACTTCAGGAAAATCATATCCTAAAACAGGAGATGCGGTAATATTTAAAGACTGAATATTTTTAGTTGCATCAATCTCTATTTTATAAATGCCTGTATCGCCTGTAAATTTCATGTTTTCATCACCATCTTGAAGCAAGTTACCAGAAAGCTGTTTGAAATATCTATAATTTGCTCTAGTACCTTCTTTATCAACACTATAATTAATAGGATTCCAACTTTGTTGACCTAAAAATCTGAAGGGTTGATTATTTTCTAAGTATGTATAGATATAAGATAAGTTATCTTTTTTATGAAGAATTTGAGCATTCTCAGCGGTCCAACCAACATAAGTAGCACCACCTACAAGATAAAAATCAGGATATTCTAATACATATGGTGTAATCATTAAACTGGTAACATTAGATTTAGCTACTAAATTTTCACTTACTGTACCTAAGTAAGAAGAAACTCTAATGTACATTTTGGCAGAGACATTAGGCTCTAAATTAATTCCTTGAGCAGCCTGATTCATTTGTTCTACTGAAAAAGTAGTTGCTCTTACAGAACCTGCAACTGTACCTAATGTATAAGGAGCAGTGAACGCCTCATCTTTAGACACTTCTATTTTATATTTTATTTCAGTAGGAACTGTATAGGTTGCAACATCCCAACTTAAAGTTAAACCAGGGTTGCTTGGAAAATTTTCATCCAACACCAAATTTTCAGCAGATATATCTAGCATTATTGGCGCTGATTGATTATCCACGGTAATTAACTCTCTATTTTCGCATGCAATAAAACTAAATATTGCAATAAAAACGAATAAAATTTTATTAATTATATTTTTTTTCATAACATAATATTTGTCAAAACTGATTAATAACCAGGATTTTGAATTAAATTAGAATTAGAACTAATCTCTTTTGTAGGAATTGGGAATAAAGCTCTATAATCAGCTATAGCAGAACCATTCAATGAACCGCCCTTCCATTGCCAGTTATAACCAGAAGTATATTTTCCAAATCTTATTAAATCTTGTCTTCTGTGACCTTCCCAATAAAGCTCTTTTGCTCTCTCCGATAAAACAAAATCTGGAGTAAGCGCAGATAGAGTTACTGGATTTGCGCCAGCTCTTAATCTTAAATCATTAATATAATTTAGAGCTGTAGCTTTGTCTCCTTTACCATTTACAACCGCTAATTCTGCATACATCAAATATACATCTGCCAATCTAAACATTGGAAAATCTGTATCTGGGAAAGTAGGATCTTGACCTGAAACACCTGCAGATGTTTTATTAGTAAATTTTATTAATTTTTTACCTTGCGCAAATTTTAAATAGTCTGTAATGTCTTCAGAATCGGTACCAGAAACAACATTTACACGTGGGTCACCTGCAATAGTTTGTATAAATTCTTTTCTAGCTCTGAAACCTTGCCATCCAAAATCAATACCTAGGGTTTTAGCAACTGCATCATTAGTACTTCCATGAATTAAATAAGTCATACCTCCATAAGATTTAGTTTTAACGCCATCATATCTTACAGGAAAAATAATCTCTTTTTGAGCTCCGTTAACATCATTATCTGCCGCAAATAAATTATTTCTGTCAAGTGACAAGCTGTAGCCCGCACCTAATACACTGTTCACAGCAGCTAAAGCTTCAGTGCTTTTATCTTGACCTGTGTAAACTTTTGCGTTAATTAAAAGTTTTGCTTTTAACATCCACAAAGCTCCTTTATCAGCTCTACCATATTCATTAGCTCTTGGGGCAGGAAGATCTGCTTCAATTGTATTAAGTTCATTTAAAACATAATCAAACATTTCTGCTCTGGTTTTCATTACTGGTACAGAACCTAAAGCATTTTCTTCTGTTGCAAAAGGAGAATTACCATAAAGATCGATAGCATGATAATAAGATAAAGCTCTCAAAAATCTTGCTTCAGCTCTCATCACTTTAATTTTAGCTTTAAGATCTTCTGAAACTTTTCTTGAATTCAATTTTTCATCTGTAGTTTCTCTTAAGAACTCGTTTGCTACAGATATCTGATAGTAAACTCTTGCAAAAAATGCTTCATTAAATTTATTATCTGCATTCCATGTATTAAAGTTTAAATCTTTAATTGTTGGGTTATCAGATTCTCCCCAAGCAATAATTGCTTCGTCCGTAGTAAGCTCTTGTAACTGCCAGTAACCTCTTAAATACTGAGAAAATCCTTCATCTACTAATGATTGTAAATCTGAATCTCCTGTAGGAGCTGCTTGACCAGATAAAGATAAACCACCATAAATTTTTGCTAAAAACTGTTTATAAGGTAATTCTGGATTATCAGGATTGTTAAAATAATTATCTACCGAGAAAGAATCATCATCTTTCAAAGAAACATCTAAATCATTTAAACATGAAACTGCGGTAAATAATAATGCTGAAAATGCTAACCATTTTACTTTTGTTAATATATTTTTCATAATATTTTAAATTGATTAAATTAAAAATTAACGTTTACTCCAAGCATATACATTCTAGCTCTAGGGTAAATTACTCCATCTAGACCATTATTGAAGACTTCTGGGTCTAATCCTTTATAATCACTTATAATTAATGCGTTTTGCACACCTCCGTATATTCTTAAAGAGGTTCTATCACCAATGAAGTTGTTATTCCTAATGGTATAACCTAAAGTAACATTATCTAATTTTAGATAGCTTGCATTTTTAATATAGTAATCACTTTCTTTATTAGCAAATGCAAATCCTGTTTTTGCAAAATCTAAAGGTGAATTTGCTAAGGTATTATCTACAACATTATTAATTGTTGAAAAGTATGCTCTATCTGCATTTACTTGATCATATACGTAGTTACCAAAACTTGCTCTCCAAGCCATTGAGTAATCCCAGTTTTTCATAAATGTACCATCAATCATTAAGCCCATTGTAACGTCTGCTTGAGGTTTTTTGTAATTATATTTATCAAAACTGTCTATTGTACCATCACCATTTCTATCTACATACACTCCTTCAATTGGCTTACCTGTACTATCATAAACCTGTTGATATACCCAATAAGAAAATGGAGCTAGACCAACTTTGTGAGTCTGTACATAACCACCAAGTCCTACTCCTCCTTGTGGAATATTATCTGTAAATAATTCTGTAATTTCTAAATGATTATAACTTAAGTTGTAGTTAACATCTAAAGTAAAATTCTCTTTTTTAAACATTTGATAGTTTAAATTAAAATCTAAACCTTTAGATTGTAGAGAACCAATGTTTTTAGGACCTAAGACTCTTAAATTCTGTAATGCTCCTTCCGCAACTATGGATAATAAATCTTTAGTATCTGCCAAATAAACATCTACATTTCCAGATAATCTTCTGCTAAATAATGAAAAATCTAAACCAGCATTATATTTTGTGCTAGATTCCCAAGTTAGATTTTGATTGTATCCTTTTGGTCTTGCTATTAAGTAATATGTATTCGCTCCTGTACCAAATTGATAGTAGGCATTGGTAGAAACATCATACTGCTTAAAGTAATCTATCTTATATCCACCAATATCTTGTTGACCTACAGCACCAACACTTAATCTTAGTTTCAGCTCATTAATAGTACTATTGTCTTTAAATAAGTCTTCATGCATCTTCCAGGCAAATGCTGCACCTCCAAAGTTACCCCATCTATTATCTTTAGAAAATCTAGAAGAACCATCTCTTCTATAATTTACAGTTAGTAAATATCTGTTATTATTCCATCCTAAATTTAATCTTCCAAAAAATGCTTGCAAGTTAACACCTGGATCAGTGTAAGTATCCGCAACGTTGTTATTAGGATCTAGTACATATAATAATTGATTGGCAGAATTGTAATTTTCATAATCAAAATTTTGATACTCATAACCTCCTAATAAATCAAAACTTAGTTTACCAAAGTTTTTAGTATAGTTTAATTGAGTATTGAGATTTTTGTTAAAATTATCATAGTTTGTTTCAGTAAAATTACCTACAGGTAAACCATTCCAGTAACCTGCTCTTGCAAAAGAACTAATTTCTGTTTTGCCATCACCTTCTTGTTTATCTATACCTGCATTTACAATTAATCTTAACTCTGGTAAAAAGTGAAATTTGTAATCTAAGTTAATGTTTCCATAAAATCTATGATGATTACCAATATTTCTTCTCTCTAATAACTGAGATAGTGGGTTTGATGTACCACGGAAAAAGTATTTAGCTCCATCTTGCTGATACCATTCTCTATAACCAGCAAAAGGTGTTTGTGCATCATAAGGACTTTGGGTAGGGTCATAAGATATTGCGCTACCAATAGCACCTTCATCAGCGTTTGTTCTAAACGCATAAGTATAATTACCAGAAATATTAAGCTTTAAATGATTATCAAATAAAGTTGGGTTCAAAGTAAAAGAAGCTGTTGATCTTTTGTAATTAGATGTCAAAAGAAGACCTTCATTTTCTGTATGACCAATACTTAATCTAGATGGAATCTTATCAAATAAGTTGCCCATTAAAGACAAATTACTATCAAAAGAAGCTGTGTTTCTAAAGATTAAATCTTGCCAATTTGTATTAGCTGTCCCCAATAAATTCGCTTTATCAGGAGCCATTGTATTAATAATTTCCCTGAACTGATCTCCATTATACACATCAACATTTTTAGCTAATGTATTATAAGTAGTAAAAGAATTAAAAGAAACTTGTAATTTCTTTTTAGAACCTTTTTTTGTAGTAATTAAAATTACACCATTAGAACCTCTGTTACCATAAATTGCTGTAGAAGAAGCATCTTTTAATATTGAAAAAGATTCAATATCATTAGGGTTAATTGAGGACAATCCGCCTTCTACTGGCAAACCATCAATAACAATTAAAGGATCATTACTACTTAATAGAGAAGAACCGCCCCTTACTCTAATTACGGCATCATTACCTGGTGTACCAGACTGAGTTACAACAACCCCAGACGTTCTACCATTTAATAAACCTTCCGCACTTGTAATTGCTCCCTTATTAAAATCTTTTTCACTTAAGGCTGTAATAGACCCTGTTAAATCAGACTTCTTTTTAGCTCCATAACCAATAAGCACAACTTGTTCAATGTCT
>JAGNSM010000134.1 GCA_017988045.1 Fusobacteriaceae bacterium | reverse complement strand
CCAAGTATTTGAATCATTATTTATGGTGGAAACATGTCCTTGAAGATAAAGTTATAAAAGATTCAACAACCTTATTTCAAACAATGATTATGTAATCCCACAGCTAACTGGAACATAGCCTAATTTTATTACTGTTAATAATGTTGTTCGCTTATTTCCATCCAAAAAACAATGAGAGGTATTTAATCTAAATATCGTTAGAGCTATTCCTTCTTCAAATGTTTTACAA
Source organism: Fusobacteriaceae bacterium (assembly GCA_017988045.1). Classification (GTDB taxonomy): domain Bacteria; phylum Fusobacteriota; class Fusobacteriia; order Fusobacteriales; family Fusobacteriaceae; genus JAFGUR01. The sequence goes on along the minus strand of JAGNSM010000134.1, from coordinate 5,331 downwards.
TAATATTCATCTGAAAATGGAATCGTACCATAAAGTGAATTACAATAATCAATTAGACTTCCTTCATTTATTATTTTGAACTCATGTATTGATTTTTGATTTTTATCTTCCATGATTTCTCTATTAACATCGATTATAAACTCATAAAGCTCTTTTGCATATTCATTTATAAATATCATTTATTTATCCTCTAAATATTTTAAAGCTCTCAAATTTTTACTAATCATGTCTTTAATTTCTTTTTTTTGAGTTTCTTTTGTTGCAGGCTTTTTTATTGTGGCAAAGCTTGAAAAATTTTGCTTATTTGTTTTTTCCATTTTAAATCATCCCCTATCATTATATATTATACTCTCATTTTCAAATTTTGTTAATCTTAAAATGAAAAATAAATAAAAGAAGTAAAATAACTAGTATTATTAAATTATAGAAAAAAACTAAAATTTAAAAAGAAAAAATTTAAAATAAGACAAAAAAACAGAGATTTTTTATTTTCCTGTTAGTCAATTTTACTCAAAATAAATTCTTTTATTTTTTCTGCATCTTTTAATGCAATTTTTGCATCTTCCAATTCTAAATCCATATTATTTGGATACCTTGTATTAACTCCAAAATCATTTAATCGATTACATTCCTTTTTTAGAATAGAGATTGCATTTTCAATTTTATTACACTCATTAACCAAAAGATTTAAGTCATGTGTTCTAGATGGAATAATATCATTTTTAATAAGAAAAGCTTTTAATAATTTTTCTGCACTTTGTTGACAATGGTAGCAGATTATTTCTATCGGTGGATTAGCTGCTGTCATTAAAAATTGTGCTGCAATATAATCTTTTTCTGAATAATTAACCCATTCTTTATACTCTATACTCATAAAAGTTCTACTCCGTCTTTATAAATTTTACTTTCCATGATATATTTATTATTAACTCTCTCATTAAATTCATCAGTCTTATAAACTAATATATCCAATGGATAATTAATGTCTCCTACATTTCTCCTGATTTCTCTAAGGATTTCTAGTTTTCTTCTATTTTCATTTGTTAATATACATAAATCAATATCACTATCTTCATTTGGAGTTCCATATGCGTAGGAACCAAAAAGATATATTTTCGTTGCAGGGGTTATTTCTTTTATTTTACTTGCTAATTTTTTTAACTCAGATTCTAATTCACTCTTATTCATATAAAACACCTCAGAAGTATTATATCTTTTTTTACCTCATATTTCAATAATTATAGAGATAACTTTATAACCTATGAATAAAATATACACTATATCGTTGAGGCTATATTCCATAAGTCTATTATTTTATTTATTAACTCATATTATACTCTCTTTTTATATCTTCATCTTTTAAAGCGTCTCTTTTATAATTAGAAAATTTCATAGTTGTTCTCCTAAATACTAAGTATTATTTTCTCTTCAGCATATTGATGAATTAATATACTTATAAGAGATTCATAAGGTATTCTATTTTCTGTGGCTTTTTTTAAAATAACAACTATTAGATTTTTTGTTTTCACTTAATATACGTCTTTTTAATTTTAAATAACTTTTTTTGTTTAGATATAAACTCTGTACAACACTATTCTTCTTCTAAGTCAGTCAATGATACATCTATTTTATTTTTACATAATGGGCAAATAACAATTCCTTTTTCGTCTGTTTCTAAAAATTTCAAATCAGTAGCATTTATAAAGTCATTATCTTTATAAGTAACTAGATAGCCTTCAGTAGTTTCACCCTCATATAGTTTGCAGTTTTTGCATTCTGCTAATATTCTGTGATAATTAAACCCGCTCCTTATATAATTTCGCTAATTTAACAAAAGGATTTGATACATCCAATTTAACTCCATTAATAAAATTATTTATAAGATTCTTAAATCTAACTTCTACAAGTTTATTATCTATTTCGCCTGTCATATAAGATTTTTGTAAATTAAAGAAATCTATTATTAAATTAATCCCATCTGCTTTTTCTTTTGAATCTATAAGTGCTGACAATTCATTATTAAGAATTAAAATTTTATTTACAAATTCTGTTCTTTTTTCTTTATTACTCATATGTCCCCTTTAAATTATTCGAATGATTTTTTTGTGGCTAATATACCCTATTATCTTTTTTCTCTTGGAATAATGAGTACTTCTATTCCATTCTCATTTTTAGAATTCAGCTCTTGGAATTGACCATCCCAATAAGGGACTTCTTTAACTTCTTTGACAATAGATATAAATGGTTTTAAAATATTTTCGTAATCACCTTCGTATCCATCTGTCAACACAGGCAACTCTTGAGGAAGTTTTTTTAATTCTTCTATTAAATCTTTAACTTTATAATTAAACATCATCTTTTCCTTTTCATTACTTTCTACTTTTATTGTTTCTTCTAATCCTTGGGTTATACTATTAAAAATATTCATGATTTTATAACTCCTCCCCTGCTTTATCTTTTAATTCTTTATTTATTATGTTTTATTACTAAAATCTCTTAATAATTCTTTTGAAATTCTATAATCTTCTATTCTCATTATACTTTCTTCTAAATTGGTAAATCCTAAAGTACTAATTCCACCATACCAAACTACTCTGTTATCAATAACGGTAAATTTATTATATGTTTTTTCCTTAAAAATTATATTTATACCTTGAGATTGAAGCTTAAAACATAAGTTTTTAATTGTTTCTTTTATTCTTTCTATGGTATTTGTAACTATTGTTATTTTAACTCCTGAATTAGCCAACTTTTCAAGTTCATTTCCTAATTTATTAATACTAGTTTCATTTATATTAGGGCTTGCTATAAATATTTCTTTTTTTGAAAAAATTAAATCTTGTATATACGTATTCCAATAGTTTTTACCGTTATATATAGTGTCTATTTTTTGTTGTTCTTCAAGATTTCCTTTAACTTTATAACCAATATCTGCGTAACCTTTTAATCTTTTTTGATACATTTTAGTAAGCATTTCTAAATGAATATCAACATAATCATAAACTTGAACTTCTATTTTATTTTCATATAATCTGTGAAGTCTACCTGAATACTGTTGAAGAGTTCCTTTCCATGAAATAGGCATCGCTAAAAATAATGTATCTAATCTAGGTTCATCAAATCCTTCTCCAACAAATTTTCCGGTAGCAACTATTACAAAACTTTCATTTTTGGGAATGGCCCTTATTTTTTCAAGTTCGTCTTTCCTCTCTTTTGATTTTAGGGAACCATTTAAAATTATAACATTCTTAGTATGACTTTTTAAGATTTCACTAAGTATATCCGCGTGGGCAGTTCTTTCAGTAAGTACTATAGAATTTCTTCCACGTTTTAAACTTTCTAAAACATCTTCTGTTATTAACTTATTTCTCATGTTACTTTTTATTATTTTCGAATAAATATCGTTTATCGTAGAATTCTCAGAAGTATCAACTCTAAAAGAGGTAAATCGTGGTATTATATAGTGATCAAAAGGTCTCATGTCAGCTTGTTTTATAGGGTCAACTCTATATCTCAATGGACCACATTGCATAAAAATAATTGGGTCATGCCCATCCTTTCTAATGGGTGTTGCTGTTAACCCATAAACAAATTTTGCATTTACTTTTTTAAGTATTTGTTCTAAATTAAAAGCAGAAACGTGGTGACACTCATCTACTATTACCATTCCATAATCCTTTACAAATTCTTTTACTTCACCATTTCTAGAAAGTGATTGCATTGTTGCAATATCAACTATTCCAGTTAATCTATTTTTACGTCCAGAATATTGCCCAATACCTTGAAGTATTTTACTTTTTTTATTTTCTATGCCTTCAACTTTTATATTTTCCTCTAAGATTAAAAATTCTTCCAGCCTTTTATGCCATTGTTCTAATAATTGAGTTGTATGAACAATTATTAAAGTGTTCACCTTTTTTTTAGAGATTATATAAGCTCCAATAACTGTTTTCCCAAAGGCAGTAGTTGCAGATAAAACACCGTTGTCATAGCTCAACATTGTTTTTACAGCCTCATTCTGTTCTTCTCTCAGATTCCCATTAAATTTCACTTTTATATTTTTCCCGTTATTTCTTTTATCCTCAACAACAATCTTGCAATTCTTAAAAAACTCAAACAATTCATCTTCGCAACCCCTAGGTATTGACAAATACTCTTCAGTTTCCACTGATAAAGATATAATTCTAGGTTTATCATATGTTGGAAGCCTCATAGCTTGTGCTTTATAAAATTCAGGGTTTTTAAAAGCAGCAAATCTTTTAATTCTATTTAAAAGAGAGTTTTCTAATCCATATTTTTCAATATAAATCATATTTGCTTTAACAATCAATAGTTTTTCAGGAAAACCTATTTTATTAAAAGTATCATCTAATTTTGACTGAATCCAAGGTTTTTCAACTTCTTTTTTTAATTGAATCAAGGAACCTAGATCATTAGCTACTTTTAATTTTTCAAGGTAATAGTTTATTTTTTCTTTTGCTATTTTTTTTATAGTGCTCAAATAATTCCATTGGTCTCTGTAAACTTCAAAGTTTTCATCAACAAAGGCACTGTTTCCGTTAAGTCTTGGATTTTTCTGTAAAGGAAGAGCTATCAAATTTCCAAAACCACCTTTTGGCATATAGTCTTGATTAGGAAATAACCTATCATAAGAACTAAATTTTATTTGGTATCTTTTTTCCATAGCATAAGTCAATAGAGATGACCCAAATTTTCTTGCTAAGGGAGCTTCTATCCTTTCTTTAAAAAAGAACCACATATGGGCTCCATCTCCAGACCTTGAACGTTCTATGGAGAAAGGAATATTAAATTCCTTGCAGACTTCCACAATAGCGCTTACATCCTTTTTCCATTCGCCGTCATCAAAGTCAATAGCTAAAAAATTGCATTTTTCATCCTCTAATAATGGATAAATCCCTGCTATAATACTTCCTCTCAAGTGTTTATTAATTACAGCTTTAGAAAATAATTCATACTTTTTATTAGTACATTGAGAACATTTGACTCTTGGTTTCTCACAAAATTCTTTGTTCCATTCATTTAAGCAAACAGGAGTATAGCCTGATTTCCCATCAGCTTTTTCCCAACGTTTTGCATAAACATCCTTTCTTCCTTTAAATAAAGATAGATATAGATTAATTTTCTCTTCTGGACTACTTTGATTATTTAGATACCCGTCATCAGTTTCTTTAGTGGGAGTATTATTTTCTATTTTCAATTCATTTTTTGAATATTCTTTTATTCTTTTAATTTCAAGTTCTTTCTTATGATATGTTAGAAGCATTTTTTGGATTTTTTCATTTTCTGATTTTAAATATTCATTTTCTTTTA
>JAGNSM010000133.1 GCA_017988045.1 Fusobacteriaceae bacterium | reverse complement strand
TGTTTTTTTAGAAGATAAAGTGTATAAAATTCTTGCAAAAACAAATACATTTGGTATATAATGCGCATGTGATTTATATATTTGAACAATTGGTTCTTTATATGTTAAATTAGTTTAGGAAGTAATTTGAATATAAAACAAGGAGGAAGTAAATGAAAAAAGTATTACTTGGATTAGTAGCAATTTTATCTATGGTATTTTTAGTAGCTTGTGGTGATAAAAAAACATCAGAAGATGCTAAGGTAGTAAGATATAATTTGGAACAAAATCCAGCACAATTAGATCCACAACTAAATACAGAAACAGTTTCTGGAAATGTATTAGGACACATAATGGAAGGCTTAACTTCACTTGGAGCAGATGGAAATCCTATTCCAGGAGTAGCAGAATCATGGACTACTGAAGGAAATGTATGGACATTTAAATTAAGAAAAGATGCAAAATGGCATAATGGAGATTCAGTGGTAGCAGGAGACTTTTTAGCAGCATGGGAAAGAGCATTGAATCCAGCAACAGCTTCAGAATATTCTTATATCATGTATTCAATTAAAGGTGCTCAAGAATATAACGAAGGAAAAACTAAAGATTTCGCAACAGTTGGAGTAAAAGCAACAGATGATTATACAATAGTAGTAGATTTAAAAGAACCTGTAGCGTATTTTGCTTCGCTAGTTTCGTTCTATACTTATATGCCACAAAATCAAAAATTCTTTGAGGAACATAAAGAAACTTATGCAACTTCAGCAGAAGATGTAATGGGAAATGGACCATTTAAGTTAATTTCATGGGAATTTGAAAATAAAATTATTGTAGAAAAAGCAGATACTTATTGGAATAAAGATTCTATCAAAATTGATACAATCGAAATGGCAATGGTAGCAGACAGAAGTTCAGCATTAAAAGCATATCAAAATGGAGAGTTAGATTGGATAAAACTATCACCAGATGAAGTAGCTAAATTTAAGGCTGATCCAGAAATGAAACCTTATGAAGATGGATCTGTTTGGTATTTAATGTTAAATAATAAAGAAAAATTATTCTCAAACAAAAAAGTTAGAAAAGCTATAGCTTTAAGTATTGATAGACAAGCTCTTGTAGAAAAAGTAAAAGCTGGTTCAGGTGTAGCAGCTTACTCGTTTGTACCATCAGTAATTCCAGGTAAAAAAGGATTCTTTAGAGAAGATTACGATGCAAAAGCTTATGGAATAACATATAATCCAGAAGAAGCTAAAAAATTATTTGCTGAAGGATTAGCAGAATTAGGAATGACAGCAGCAGATGTAAAAACTATTTCACTAGTAGCTAATGGTACTGATGTTGCTCAAAAAGAAGCTCAATTCTATCAAGAACAATTAAAAGTTAGTTTGGGATTAGATGTAAAAATCGAACCTGTAACTCAACAAATAAGAGTTCAAAGAATGACAGCAAAAGATTATCAAATAGTTCTTGCTGGATGGGGACCTGATTATAATGACCCTATGACTTACATGGATTTATGGTTGTCAAATTCAGGACAAAATAATTCAAACTGGGCTAGCAAAGAGTACGATAGTTTAATAGCTGCAGCAAAAGTAGAAGCAGATCCAGCAAAAAGAATGGATTTAATGGCTCAAGCAGAAAAACTACTTATGGATGAATTACCAATAGTACCAACTTTCTTTAGACAAGAAAATGCATTAATAAGATCTAATATTAAAGGTGTAGTGGACAGAGCATTAAGTCCAAGTACAGATTTTAGATTTGCAAATATGGAAAAATAATATAATTTTTAAGAGCATAAAGTAAAAACTTTGTGCTCTTTTCTTTAAAATGAGTGGCAGTTATAATTTAGAGAAAGATTATCAAGAAATAGTTTAAACGATTCATAAAATGAATGACAAATATATATTTGCATAAATATAGAAATTGTGTTACTCTTTTTAGGAAACCCTAAATATAAATTAGACTAATTTTGATGGATTATATTGTGCTTTTAGATAAATAGAATAGAGCTTTTAATATTTATAAAATTAAAATGATAGGCAAAGTGGCCGTAATTTTAACCCTTTACGAGGAAAAGGTTGTTATATTATGGCTTTTAATTTCTAAATATTACGAAATTTTTTCAAAACTTGTACTTAAAAACAAGTACAATTAAATAAAAAGTAGTTTTATAAAAGTACATATTTTTTCAAATATATACAAAATGTATGGAGTGAATAAAATTTATATATTAGTCTAAAAAAATTAACTATGATAAAATTTAGAGTCTTGTATATTTATAATCAACGAAGGAAGGAAGGAAAGGACATGTTCAAGTTCATTATTAGAAAATTGGCTATAGCATTAACTACTTTATGGGTTATAGCTTCGGCAACATTCTTTTTGATGCACGCAATACCAGGTGACCCTTTTGCGAGCGAAAAGAAAGTACCGCCATTAGTAAAGGCAAAACTTATGGAAAAATATCAATTAGACAAACCTTTAATTGTTCAATATGGAAATTATTTAGGCAATGTATTTTTGAAAGGCGATTTAGGAATCTCTATGAAAATAAGAGGTAGAAGTGTTAATAAGATGATTATTAATAATTTTCCAAAATCATTTATACTTGGAGTTTTTGCTATGATAGTAGCATTAGCTGTGGGATTACCTCTAGGAATATATGCTGCTTTGAATAGAGGTAAATTTAAAGATAGTTTATCAATGTTTGTTGCTATTTTAGGAATATCTATACCAAGTTTCATTGTAGCTGGGACCCTACAATGGATAGTTATTTTAATTAAACAAAGTACTGGAGTTTCAATATTGCCAGTAGCAGGATGGGGAGAATTTAGACACGTAATTCTACCAACATTAGCATTATCAGCTTCTCCAATTGCAGTTATTGCAAGAATGATGAGAGCCTCTATGATAGAAGTTCTAGGATTAGATTATGTTAGAACGGCTAGAGCAAAAGGAGTTGCATATTATACTATAATTATTAAGCATTGTGTAAGAAATGCTATTTTACCTGTTATTACTTATTTAGGGCCACTTTTTGCGGCTATAACAACTGGATCTTTTGTTGTAGAAACAATATTTAGTATACCAGGATTAGGGAAATATTTCTCTACAAGTATAATAGATAAGGATTATACAGTTACACTAGGAGTAACAATATTCTATGCACTTATACTTATTATTGCTATGTTTGTAGTAGATTTAGCATATGGATTAGTTGACCCTAGAATTAGAGATGGAAAGAAAAGAGGTGCTTAAGAGTGAGTGCTAATGAATTTAAAATAATTGGAAAAGATTTGTTTGAAAGTGAAAAAATTGCAAAACCTAGTATGACTTTCTGGCAAGATGTTATTAGAAGAATAAAAATGAATAAAGTAGCAACTATTTCATTTTGGATAATAGTAGCTTTAACTATAATGGCAATAGCAGGACCCTTTATGAGTAAATTCTCGTATAGAGAACAAAATTTAGAAAATCAATTTTTGTTTGGATCAGCTGCTTTTGCAAAAGGGCATTATTTTGGTACAGATGACTTTGGAAGAGATTTATTTACAAGAGTTTGGGAAGGGACAAGAGTATCTTTACTTATAGCTGTTGTAATTGTTGCTATCCAAGGAACATTTGGAGCACTTTATGGTGGAATAGCAGGATTTTTTGGTGGAAAAATAGATAATTTAATGATGAGATTTGTTGAAATAATAATGGCAATACCAAGTCTTATTTACATTATTCTTTTGATGGTTGTAATGGGACCAGGGATAAAAACTATTATTATTGCAATTGCAGCGACAGAGTGGACTTCAATGGCTCTTATAGTAAGAGGAGAAGTTCTTAGATTAAAAGAGCAAGAGTATGTAATGGCAGCAATTAATCTAGGTGCCAGTCCTAGTTGGATAATAATAAAACATCTTATTCCAAATGCTATGGGACAAATAATTGTTAGAATTACAATGGATGTGCCAAGAGTTATATTTACAGAGGCTTTTTTAAGTTTCTTGGGAATAGGAGTTCCTGCACCATTTGCATCTTTAGGAAGTTTAGTATTAGATGGATATAGACTTCTTTCAAATGGAGCTCATTTATTCATAATACCTGCATTTTTTATTTCACTTGTTACTTTAGCATTTAACTTGTTAGGTGACGGTTTAAGGGATGCATTGGATCCTAGACTTCGTAAATAATAAAACTATGGAAAGAGGTAAAATGAATGAGTGAAAAAATATTAGATGTAAAAAACCTGCATGTTTATTTTGATACTTATGCTGGTGTTGTAAAAGCGATTAGAGATGTTAGTTTTCATGTAAATAAAGGAGAATCACTTGCTATAGTTGGAGAATCTGGGTCTGGAAAATCTGTAACTGTTCAAACAGTTATGAAGCTAATACCGATGCCTCCAGGAAGAATAGCTAGCGGAGAAATTCTCTTTAAAGATAGAGATATAGTAAAAATGAATGAAGCCGAAATGAGAAAAATTCGTGGTGGAGAAATTGGAATGATATTCCAAGATCCTATGACTTCATTAAATCCAACAATGACTGTTGGAAAGCAAATAGCTGAAGGAATTATGATGCACCAAAAAGTAAGTCATAAAGAGGCTATGGCGAAAGCACTTGAAATGTTAAAAGCGGTTAACATACCAAATCCAGAAGAAAGATTAAACTCATATCCACATCAATTTTCTGGTGGAATGAGACAAAGAGTTGTTATAGCAATAGCTCTTGCTTGTAATCCAGATTTACTTATAGCAGATGAACCTACAACGGCTTTAGATGTAACCGTTCAAGCTCAAATATTAGATTTGATGAATGAACTAAAAAGTAAAATGAATACAGCAATTATTCTTATTACTCATGACCTTGGAGTAGTAGCAGACCTTGCTGAAAGAGTAATTGTTATGTATGGTGGAGAAATCATGGAAGAAGCGTCAGTACATGATATATTCAAAGATCCTAAACATCCATATACTTGGGGACTTATAAAATCAATACCAAGATTAGATATTGATAGAGAAAAAGAAAAATTGAGCTCTATAGATGGAACTCCTCCAGATTTATTTAATCCACCAGTTGGATGTCCTTTTGCACCAAGATGTGAATATGCTATGGAAATCTGTAAAAAAGAAAAACCAGGAATGATAAATGGTGGAAATAATCACAGAGTATCGTGCTGGTTACTGGACGAAAGAGCTGAAACTGTTACTAATCCAGTAACTGGAAAAAGCACGAAGGAGTAGATGAAATGGCTGAAAAATTAATTGAAATTAAAAATTTAGAAAAACATTTTCATATAGGTAAAAATCAGATACTAAAAGCTGTAGATGGAGTAACTTTTGATATATTCAAAGGCGAAACATTAGGGCTTGTAGGAGAGTCTGGTTGCGGAAAAACAACTTTAGGAAGAACGTTAACGGTTCTTTATCCTAAAACTAGTGGTGAAGTTATTTATAATGGTGTAAGTACTAATAAAATCAAAGCTAAAGAGTTTACTAAAAAAGCTCAAATGATATTTCAAGATCCACAAGCTTCTCTAAATCCTAGAATGACTGTTGCAGATATTATTGCAGAAGGTCTAGATATACATAAAATGTGTAAAAC
>JAGNSM010000132.1 GCA_017988045.1 Fusobacteriaceae bacterium | reverse complement strand
AGTTATTGAAAATAATGAACTTTCTGGAATTAAATTTGTTAGAAACTATTTGGGTAAAGGAAAAGAGAGTGGAAAACCTGAAATTTTACCTGTAGAAGACAGCGAATTTACCATGAATGCTAAACATCTGATACTTGCTATAGGTCAAAAGCAAGATTATAGTATTTTGCCTACGGGGGTAGAAGTTACAGGGAAATTTACAACAAATAATCCTAAAATATTTGTAGCAGGGGATTTTTCTAGTGGTTCATTAGATGTAATTCATTCTGTAGCTGATGGGAAAGAGGTTGCAGAATTAATTGACACTACTTTAGTAGGAATAAAAAGAAGAGAAAAATTCTTGAAAATAGAAGAGGCTTCAGACAATGGAGAAAGCGGAAGATTCCGTAATCATGACCAACAATTTACTACAGAATCTGAAACTATTGAAGTAGAAAATAGAGTAGATAGTGATAATGAAGTAGACCTTGGATTTAGAGGGACTCAAGTAAATGAACATGCTACTAGATGTTATTTCTGTCATTATAAGTTTGAAATAGACCATGAAAAATGTATACATTGTAACTGGTGCATTGATGTTACTCCAAGAAACTGTATTAAAAAAATTGAAAAATTTGATTATACAGAAGATGGGGTAATAGAAAAAGCTTATGAAACAAAAAATGATGAAGATGCAAGTTTTATTTGGATAGATACTAAAAATTGTATTAGATGTGGAAAGTGCTTGAGAACTTGTCCTACAAGGGCTATTTCTATGAGAAAAACTACTCTTGTAAAAGAACCAGTAGTGATTGAAAGTAAATAAGTAGCTTCAACTTGGGCGAACACGCAGGTTCGCCCCTACAAAAAATTGAATTTGTAGGGATAGACCTCTGTGTCTATCCTCAATTTGATGACATTCAATGTTTCCTGTTTTGGGCGAGAAAACCTCGCCCCTACCAAAAAATAAGTACAACACAATTTTACAATTAAGATACTTATAAAAATATGATATTTTAATTTTTTAACTGCTTAGGTAGTAAAAAAAATTTAGAAAATTTAAAGTTTACTACTTAGGTAAAAAAACTTTGACATTTACAACTAATAATGATAAACTTCTTAAAATACAATTATCCTATAAATTAACTAGGATTATTTGCGGGGGGATTATGGCTAAACAATCAAAATATAATAAGGAAGAGACAACAAATTTTATTAAACTTACTAAAGAAGCATTAAAAAATGAAGAAAAAAAGGCTGAATGGAATGGCATAAGAGCCATGTATGGGATTTATCCAGAAAGAGATAAAGGAACATATATGCTTAGACCTAGATTTCCCGGTGGAAAAATTACTCTGGATAATTTCAAATTTTTCTCTGAATTAGGAGAAAATTATGGAGATAAAAGAATCCATATTACAACTAGACAAGATATACAGCTTCATGGATTAAAATTTGAAGACTTGCCAAAAGTTTTGGAAGAGCTACTGGAAGAAGGATACAGTTCGAGAGCTACTGGAGGAAACTCTGCAAGAGCAGTAATTGCACCACCAATGAGCGGATTTGAAGAAGAAGTATTTGATGTAACAAATTATGCAGAAGCAGTTACAGAATATATTTTGAATAGTGATAACTATATGGGATTACCAAGAAAATATAAGATTGCTTTTTCAAATAATGAAAAAAACTCCCTTTATGTTAAAATCTCTGATTTAGGATTCTTAGCAACTGAAAAAGATGGAGTTAAAGGATTCAAAATTTATGGAGCAGGAGGCCTTGGAGCAGTTTCAAAAGAAGCCATAGTTTTAGCTGATTTTATTAAGAAAGAAGATTTTCTTTATCACGTAGTTGCCATGAGAAATCTATTTGCAGAACATGGAGATAGAAATAATAAGGCTCGTGCAAGAATAAGGTATATTGCTATAAAACTTGGGAAAGAAGAGTTTATAAAGCTTTATAACTCTTATTTGGAAGAAGCATATAAAGAAAAATTATCAAAAATAGTGAAAGAGACTAAAGTTGAGTTAAGCGAAGAAGCTGAAATAAAAATTAGTGGAAATATATTGAACTCAAATATAAAAGGCAGATATGGATATTATTTCCATCCAATAAATGGAGATATATATACAGATGAAGCTGATAAGATGGTAGAAGTTCTTAAAAATATTCCTTATGAACTGGATTTGAGACTTACATCTTCTCAAGGTTTGGTTATCAGAAACTTAATGGGAAAAGATGTTCAGGAAATAAAAAATCTTGATAAATTTGGAGAAAAAAACCTTTATAAATCAGTTGTTTGTGTAGGCAAAACAATTTGTAATCTTGGAATTCTTGACACACCAAGTCTTTTGAGAGATATATTCAAATATTTCAAAACTAAGCAAAGATTAGCGAAATTACTACCAGTACTAAGAATATCGGGTTGTCCAAACTCATGTGGAGCTCATCATATTGGTGAATTAGGATTTTGGGGAAAGAAAAAAGCAGGAGAACCGTATTTTTCTGTGGTAGCTAGAGGAAATTTTGAAAATGAAACGATAACATTAAATAAAAACATTGCAGATATAAAGGGAACAGAAGTTCCAAAATTCTTAGAAGAACTGGCAATTATTTTGAGAGATAAAAAAATAACATTTAAAAAATTCTTGGAAATAAATGATGATTTTGAGAAATTAGTAGAAAAATTTAAGGAGTAATTATGAAAAAGTTAATATTGTGGGTAATTTTTAGTTTTTCTATTTTTGCTCAAAAGGAAATAAGAATAGCATTTTTTCCAAATATAACACACGGGCAAGCCTTAGTAGGGAAAAATCAAAAGATTTTTGATAAATATTTGATTGGAACAAAGATAACTTGGAAAATGTTTAATGGTGGGCCCTCTGCAATAGAAGCTTTTATGTCTAATCAAGTAGATATAGGCTATGTAGGTCCTGGGCCAGCTCTTAATGGATATATAAAGACCAAAGGGGATTTATTTATCATCGGAGGAGCTGCTAGTGGAGGAGCTGTATTAGTTACTAGAAAAGGCTTAAATATAAAAACCGTAAAAGATTTGAGCGGTAAAAAAGTAGCAATTCCTCAAATTGGAAATACTCAAGATATAGTTTTGCGTTCAATACTAAAAAATGCGGGGTTAAAACCAAGTTATAAAGGAGGAACTGTTGAAATAGTTCATTCGGAAAACTCTTATATAAAAACACTTATGAGTAATAATGATATTGATGCAGCACTAGTTCCAGAACCTTGGGGAACAAGATTAGTTCAAGAGTTAGATGCAAAGATTTTATTAGATTCTAAAGAACTTTATGTTAATGGGAATTATCCTACGACAGTTATTGTAGTAAGAAAAGATTTTTATGATAAGAATAAGGATTTGGTAGAAAAATTCTTAAAAGCACACATTGAGCTCACAGATTTTATGAATAAAAACAAAGAAAAATCGAAGAAAATTATAAATAAAGAGTTAAAAGCTCTTACTGGAAAATCTTTGAAAGATAAAGTAATCAATGTTTCTTATGATAAGGTAATATTTACCAATAATCCACAAATTGAAGCAACTAAATATTTTTTAGATTTGCAAATAGATGCTGGATTCATAAGAAACAAACCTGATATAAGTGGATTATTTAATTTGACTATTTTGGATAAATTAATGAAGAAAAAATAGAAAACTTAATGTCATTTCGAACGTTAGTGAGAAATCTAAGGTTTCTCCAAATTTCATTTATCGAAATGACAAATTTTTAAAAACTAAACATCTAGACCTTGGACTACGCGTCCACTCTGTATAAGATTACTCTAAAATTTCTTTCAGAAATTAAGAGTATCTAAAAACTGCGCCAGCAACGGTTGCTGGACACCAAATTAATAAAATTCAAAATTAACTTTCATGATTTTATTTGCGTCCAACGTCAGGTTTATGAAATCTGCATGAATTTTGCAGATTTAGGTATCCTGTGGAGGCGCGAGGTGGCTTCGTAAGCCACGATTTAAAAAAATAGCTTCTCAGGAAGCCCTAATTAGTAGTTAACAAAATAAAAATTGGAAATATCGTGTTACGGGAAGGGTTATTATGAATATAAAAATTGAAGGAATAAAAAAAATATTTACTACAAAACAAAAAACTCAAACTACCCTTGATAATGTTAACCTTGAAGTGAAAAAAGGAGAGTTTATTTGTCTTCTTGGGCCAAGTGGCTGTGGAAAATCAACTCTTCTAAATATACTTGCAGGGCTTCTTGAACCTACAGAGGGAGAAATTTATTTTGATAATAAAAAATCCCACGAAATTGGGTCAGAAAGAGCGGTAGTTTTTCAAGATGGAGCACTATTTCCTTGGTTGACAGTTGTGGAAAATGTCGAATTTGGGATGATAAATAAAGGGATAGAGAAGGTAGAAGCTAGAGAAAAAGCAATGAAATATTTGAAAATGGTTCATCTTACAAAGTTTGCTAACTCATATATTCACGAGCTTTCTGGGGGAATGAGACAAAGAGTAAGTATTGCAAGGGCTTTAACGATTGATTCTGATTTAATACTAATGGATGAACCTTTTTCGGCACTTGATTCTCAAACAAAATCAATACTTCAAATGGAAGTACAAAAAATTTGGAATGACACAGGGAAAACAATAGTATTTGTAACACACCATGTGGAAGAAGCGGTTCTTCTGGCAGATAGAGTAATTGTTATGGGGGCAAATCCTGGACACATAAAAAAAGAGTTTAAAATAGAACTTGGAAGACCAAGAGTACAAGGAAGTTTAGACGTAACTTACATGGTTAGTGATATTCTTAAAGTACTGAAAGAGGAGGTTGAGAAAGTTGCAAAAGCAGAATACGACAATGATTGGACTCTTGAAAAAGACAGCATTTTATCTGATGCTGATAATACTATGGACTTTAATTTATAACATATTTGTTGTTAAACTTGAACTTTGGAAACCTTATGTTTTCCCATCTCCAAAGGATGTTTTTCTAACTTTAGAAGCTTTGATAAAAGATAAAACTTTATTTTTCGGAATAATATCTTCTTTACAAAGACTTATAATTGGATTTGGAATATCGCTAATAATAGGAGTTGTTCTTGGAGTAATAATTGTAAGATATGAATATCTAAGAGAAAATGTGAGAGATTTGGTTCTTGGATTACAAACTTTACCGAGTGTAGCATGGATTCCTTTTTCAATCTTATGGTTTGGGCTTAGCGAAGCAACAATAATATTTGTTATTGCTATAGGAAGTACTTTTGCTATAGCTATTGCTACTGAAGATGGGATTAAAAATGTAAATCCCCAATTTTCAAAGGCAGCTAAAACAATGGGAATAAAAGGGCAAAAGCTATATTTTAAAGTAGTTTTACCAGCAGCTCTTCCAATGATTGTTTCAGGAATGAAACAAGGGTGGTCATTTGCTTGGAGAGCATTGATGGCAGGAGAAATGCTAGTTGGAACAAAAGGTTTGGGATATATATTAATGGTTGGAAGAGACCTTGCAGATATATCACAAGTTGTAGCAGTAATGATAGTAATTATTTTATTGGGTATATTAATAGAAAAATTAGTATTTGTAAAAATAGAGAGTAATCTTAGAGAAAAATGGGGTTTGAATAAA
>JAGNSM010000045.1 GCA_017988045.1 Fusobacteriaceae bacterium | reverse complement strand
AAATTTTTTATACAACAAATATAGATTTGAATACGTTAAAAAAATTAAAGTTAAAAGACATAATAAATGTTAACAAAGATTTTGTAGAATATTTTTTGAAAAACTTTAAATATATAGGTCCTCTTGGTGATGAAGACGTTGGAAAAAATATATCAAAAGAGTTTGGAGATTCAGAATATTTATTAAAAAGTTTCTTAGAAGCGGATAGTGTAGGAGAGAGCTCCGTGTATAGTTATTTTACAAAAAAGGGCTTAGTAATAACTGTGCCAGTAAATCATGCAATTGGTGGTTATGCTGAATTGGAGTTAGATTATAAGACATTGTATAAATATTTGAAACCTAGTATTAAAAAGTATTTTTAGATTTGAGAATGTTGCTAGAAACTGGATAAAGAGCTTATCCAGTTTTTTAATTGATTTTTTTAAGAATAAAGAGTATAATAGTTTTGTAAACGAACTATACCAGCCGCGCCTCTCCTTAGGAAGCGTACCAGGGGCTGGTCTTTTTTTTAGGAGGAAAAATGAAGTACTCAAAAGAACATAAATCTTTTAAATCTCAAATTGAAATATTAAGAGAAAGAGGAATAGTAATTTCAAATGAGGATAAGTTAGTTAATTTTTTGTCTAATGTAAATTATTATAAATTTAAAAATTATCTCAAATATTTTGAGATAGGTAAAGATTTGTATAAAAATTGTGATGTAGAGGAAGTTATTGACCTTTATTATTTTGATAGAGAGCTTAGAAATATCATTTTACTATATCTTGAAAAAATAGAAATTTCTATAAAAACAAAAATAGCATATATAATAAGTGGAAAATATGGGGCATTTGGTCATTTAGATAAAAGTAATTTTTATGAAATTTTTAATTTTGATGATTATATCAAAAGAATTTCTATTTTAGAGAGAAGTAGTAAAGAAGAATTTGTTAAACATTATTTTTCAATTTATGAAGAAGAAAATCATGTTCCTATTTGGATTTTGATTGAGATAATTCCTTTTGGAAATATCTCTAAAATGTATGAGTATATGCTGAATGATGATAAAAAAGAAGTCTCAAAAAAATTTGATGTATCAAAACCAGATTTTGAATCTTGGCTAGAAAACATAACATTATTAAGAAATTTCTGTGCTCATAATAGTATAATATGGAATAAGAAGATTAACTCGGTAGCAAGAAAATCTAAAAAATGGAAACAAAATATAAAATGGGATAAAATTTCTGGAATGATATTTTTATTAAATTATTTAGTGAAACAAATAAATCCTCAATTCTCATCAGAGCGACTTTATACTTTGTTAAGTGATTTTCATGAAAATCATAATGCCAAATTTAAAGAACTTGGATTTCAAGAAAAGAATGATATTCGATTTTTAAAAGATATAAGTTAGAAACTGGATGAAAAACATATCCAGTTTTTTAATTTCAAAAGTTTTCTCTAAAATGCTATAATTAAAGCAGTTAATAAAATTTTGTAAGGGCGTTATTAATAACGCCCGTACAGGATAGGCTGGAGGTAAAATTTTATGAATAATACACTATGGTATCCATATGCACAAATGGAGAATCTTGAAAGAAATTATAAAGTATTAAGTGGAAAAGGTGCTTATATAAGGGTTGAAAATATAAAAACAAAAGAAACAAAAGACTTGCTTGATGGCGTAAGTTCTTGGTGGTGTGCAGTGCATGGTTATAATAATGAAGAAATTAATGAGGCAATAAAGGGTCAACTTGATAAAATTGCCCATGTAATGCTTGGAGGACTGACGCATGAGTGGGCTTTAAGTTTAGCTGATAAACTGGTGGAAATAACACCAAAGGGTCTTAATCATGTATTTTTTAGTGACAGCGGTTCTGTAGGGGTTGAAATTGCTCTTAAAATGGCTGTTCAATATCATGGAAACAAAGGAAATAGAGAGAAATCAAAATTTATTTCACTTATAAAAGGTTATCATGGAGATACCTTTAAGGCTATGGAAGTTGGGAATGATTCGGATTTTCATGGGGCTTTTAACCATATGATGAAAGAGACTTTTTATATAAATATTCCAGAAGGTGGCATGGAAGCAAGTGATGAGCAAGTTGAGAAGGCCATAATTGAGTTGAAAAACGTTTTGGAAAAGAAAGATAATGAAGTGGCTGGATTCATAGTGGAACCTCTTCTACAAGGTGCTGGGGGCTTTAGAGTATACTCACCAAAATTCTTGAATGAGGCATATAAGCTTTGTAAAGAACATAATGTTTTGGTTATATTTGATGAAGTTGCTACAGGTTTTGGAAGAACTGGAAAAATGTTTGCGGCAGATTATTGCGATTTTGTACCAGATATTATGGTTTTGGGAAAAGCTTTAACAGGTGGATATATGGGACATGCAGCAACGATTGCTACTACAGAAGTTTTTGAAGCATTTTATGGTGGTGGAGATAAAGTTTTGATGCATGGGCCGACTTTTATGGGAAATCCTTTGGCTTGTGTAGCTTCATTAAAAAGCATAGAGTTATTTGAGAAAAACAATGTTGTGGAGAAGGTTAAAAATATTGAAAGAATTTTTATGGAAGAATTTAAGGATTTTACAAATGAAAAAGTAAAAGATGTAAGGATATTTGGAGCTATGGCGGCGGTAGAAGTATTTGAATATAAAGATGTGGCAAAGGCTCAAGAGTATGCTTATGATAAAGGTGTTTGGCTTAGACCCTTTGGGAAGTATTTGTATTTAATGCCTTCGTATATTTTGAGTGAAGATGAAGCAAGAAAACTTTGTAGGACAATAAAAGAGTATTTTTCCGAGTTGAAATAAGATGAAAATTAGTAGATTATTTGAGATTGTGTATATTTTGATTGCTAAGAAAAATGTAACTTCAGAAGAACTTGCAAAACACTTTGAAGTATCGGTGAGAACTATTTACCGTGATATAAATACTCTTTGTGAAGCGGGGATACCAATATATTCAAAGCAGGGTAAAAACGGTGGGATTTCCATTGTTGAAAGCTATATCCTTGATAAAACTCTATTATCCAATAAGGAACAAAATGAGATTTTAATAGGTTTACAGAGTCTTGGAGCTATAAAATATCCAGAAGTTGAGAATATAGTTTCCAAGATTTCAACAGTATTTAATAAACAAGATGAAAAATGGATAGATATTGATTTTTCTAATTGGGGAAGCAGTGAAGAAGAAAAGGGAATTTTTAGTATTTTGAAAAGTTCAATTTTAGATAGAAAGTTAATAGAGTTTTCTTATTATAATTCAAAAGGAGAAGTAGAGAAAAGAATTGTTGAGCCAATGCAATTAATTTTCAAGGGTAGGAACTGGTATCTTTACGGATTTTGCAGAAATAAAAGTGATTACAGGATTTTTAAAATATATAGAATGAGAGAAATAGAGATTTTGTCAGAAAGTTTTGAAAGAAAAGATAAAAACTATAAAATAGAAAACAACAATAATTATAATGAAACTTGTATATCAATAAAAATAAGTAAAAAAATAGCTTATAGAGTTTATGATGAATTTGCTCCAAATCAGATTGAAAAACAAGATGAGAATTATTTTTATGTAAATATTCAAATGCCTTTGGATGAATGGGTTTATGGGTATTTATTATCTTTTGGAGAAAATGTAGAGGTGATTTCTCCAAAATATGTAAGAGATGAACTTTATAAAAAACTTCAAAATTCTATAAAAAATTATTTATAACCTGACAGGTATGTGTCAGGTTATTTTTGTTAGAATAGGTTATGAAGATGAATTTATTATTGTAGTGGCGAGGTTTTCTCGCCCTGGGCAGGAAACCCCTGCCCCTACAAGGGATATAAAAAGGAGGAATAAAAATGAATTATGAGATTGTAAATTTGGAAGAAAAAGTATTGGTGGGAATTAAGGAAAGGTGTTCGAATTTTGATGAGAAACTTGGTGAGAAAATAGGGAAACTTTGGATGGATTTTTATGAAAAAGGTATATACTCAGAAATAACTGGGAAAGTGAACGGTAAGGCAATTGGGCTTTATACAAATTATTCCGAAAATAAAATGGAATATGATACTTATGTAGCTTGCGAGGTAGAAGAAGAAAATAAAAATTATGAAAAAATAGTTTTGGAAAAAGGGAAATACGCGAAGTTTGTGGTAAATGGAAATATGGAAGATATAAAGAAATTTTGGGTAGAAGTTTGGAATGATAGGAGTTTACCAAGGACTTATAAATTTGATTTTGAAGAGTATCAAAATGATGATATGGAAAATATGGAGGTTTATGTATATTTATCGATTGAGTAAAGCAACCTACAATTGACAAAAAGCAACTATCGATACCTAGAAAATAAAAGTAAATGATGTTATATTAGCTTTAATTAAAATTATGAGGAGATGAATTATGACATTTTCAGAAAAATTGAAGCTTATAAGAAAAAATAGAGGATTAACACAGGAGGAATTGGCAGAAAAATTGGACGTATCTCGTCAATCAATTGCTAAATGGGAAAATGGTTTATCTTTTCCAGAAATATATCATCTTATAAATTTGACTGACATATTCAATGTAACCATAGATAATTTGGTGAAAGATGATGAGTGTAAAATAAATATATTTGAACAGCCCATAACGAATTACGAAGAGTTGTGCAAATTTTTGGTAAAAGCTAAAATAAATACTTATGCAGGAAAAGGGACGAAAAGCGAGTCTTCTAGACCTAATTCAAATGATTATAAGTTTGAAGAAGAGGAGTTTTTATATATAGATACCTATTTGGGAGGGGAAAATTTTTCGGGAGAAGAAGCAGTTTGGAAGGAAAATATTCCAATTTTTGCTATGAATTATAGCGGAAGAGTAACTGGGGAAAATTTTAGTGGTAATTTTCTTAAAGAAGCTCTTAAAAAAGTTCCTGTTGAAAAACCTTTTAGAGGTCCAAAATTCTATCAAGATGAAGATTATATTTATTATTGCAAGGTAGACGGAGATATTCAATGGTTTCAAGGATATGAAGAAATTTATTATAAAAATGATAAAATTTATGAATGTTTTTTCCACGGAGGAATAGTAAAATAAAGATAATTTTAGGAGAGGAAAATAATGGAAAAATATGATAACTTTTTTTTAGGAGTAGACAATTTAGAAGATTCTAAAAAATATTATGGAGATATTTTGGGACTTAATTTGAAATTTGATTTTTCTAATAATGGAATGATTGCATATAATATTGGTAAAGAAGAACCAGCAATTATTTTAAAAGATAAAAAATATTTTGAAAATATGAAACCTACAATATGGTTTGTTGTGGAAAATGTGAGAGAAGAATATAAGAAAATGAAGGGGAAAGGAATATCTTTTTTAAGTGAGCCTTTTGAAATAAAAACAGGATTTGCTGTAGAGTTTGAAGACCCCTTTGGAAATAGGTTAGGAATTACAGATTATTGTAAAAAAGAGTTTTAGGAGGAAAATTCTAATGGAAAAATATGAATGGAAGAAAAAAGAGAAAAATTTATATCTGCCAAAGGCTAAGCCTGAAATTATTGATATTCCTAGTTTTAAGTTTTTTACTTTGGAAGGAAAAGGAAATCCCAATGACGAATTTTTTGCTGATTATGTAGGAGCTTTGTATTCTTTGTCTTATGGAGTGAAAATGA
Source organism: Fusobacteriaceae bacterium (assembly GCA_017988045.1). Classification (GTDB taxonomy): domain Bacteria; phylum Fusobacteriota; class Fusobacteriia; order Fusobacteriales; family Fusobacteriaceae; genus JAFGUR01. The sequence continues at coordinate 11,085 of JAGNSM010000045.1, read as the reverse complement.
GCTATAAGAAGGGAATTGAGCCAAAGGGCTTTTATGACTATATAGTTTACCCTCTTGAAGGAGTTTGGGATTTGACGGAAAAAGGAAGGGAAGATTATAAAAAGGGATTTATAAATAAAGAAGAGCTGTTGTTTAAATTAATGATTAGACAACCTGATTTTGTAGATGAAGCTTACGCCAAATTTATAGTAGAAGAAGCGAAGAAAAATAAGCCTAATGCTTTACTGAATGATGTTAAATTTGAAGAGATAGAAGAGGGAAAAGTAGTTCAAATGCTTCATGTTGGAAGTTATGATAGTGAGGTGGAAAGTTTTAAAATTATGGAAGAATTTGTAAAAGAAAGTGGATTTGAAAGGGCTGAGAAATTACACAAAGAGATATATCTTAGCGATGCAAGAAAGGTAGAAGCAGAAAAGCTTAAAACGATACTTAGGTTTAAAGTTAAATAAACATTTACAAGATTAAGTAGATTTTGTATAATATGAAAAATAATAAAAAGTTTTCTAGGGTTCCGCAGTTTTACTGGTCTGGTCCGAGAGAAAACGCATAGTTTACTATGTACACGGACGGATAAAAGCCTGGGAGATATTTGAAAAATATTTCTTGAGGCTTTTTTTGTTTATAAAGGAGATGATAATTGATGGAAAAGCTAAGAATCAGACTATTACAAGGGACATATGCTGTTTGTCAGATAAAAGATACAGAAAATATTTTAAATTGTTTTGATGAAAAAGACTTTTTTTCTATTACAAAAACAGAAGATGAAATTTCTGTTGTTATGTTGCAGGATAAAATTTCAAGTGATGTAAAAGTAGAGAAAGATTGGAGAATATTGAAGGTAGAAGGTACTTTAGATTTTTCATTAATTGGTATATTGGCAAAAATAAGCGGTATACTGGCTAAAAATTCAATAAGTATTTTTGTAATTTCTACTTTTAATACAGATTATATTTTAGTAAAAGAAGAAAAAATTGAAAAGGCTATGACAGTTTTGAGTAAAGAGGGTTATGAAATTAGCAAATAAAACTATTTAGAATAAAGGAGAATAAACAATGGAAAAGAAACACTTCTGTACTTGTAAGGATTTGAAATGTAAATTGCATCCGACAAATCATAATCTTGGCTGTGACCCATGTGTAAAGAAAAATTTGAATAACGGAGAGATTCCTTCATGTTTTTTTAGAGATATCCATGATGATTTGACAGGACAAGAAAGCTTTACTTATAAGGCTTTTTCTGAATTTTTTAATAAGCATTGTGGGGAATAAAGAACTTTATTTGATAAAAAATTAATTTTTCTAAAGAGTATAAATAAAAACAAAGAACTTTCTATATTCATAAAAATTTGTAACATTCTCAAAAATACTGTAGAATTATAAATAGTTATTTATAAAATCGAGGTGAATTTTTGGAAAATAAATTGAATATAGTTCTTGAAAAAGCTTTTGGATACAAAAGTTTTAGAAAGGGTCAAGAAGAGATAGTAAAAAGTATTTTAGATAAAAAAAATACTTTGGGAGTAATGCCCACAGGTGGAGGAAAATCAATATGTTATCAAATCCCTGCTATAATAAAAAAAGGTACAACTATTGTGATTTCACCGCTGATTTCACTTATGAAAGACCAAGTAAATGAGCTAAATAGCAGTGGAATTTCAGCAACAACAATAAATAGTTCAATGGGTAATAAAGAGATTAGTGATGAACTTAGAAAAATAAGAGACAATAAAATTAAACTTTTATACGTTTCGCCAGAAAGACTTTTACTAGACAGTTTTATTGAACTAGCCAACTCAATCATAGTTCCTTTTTTGATAATAGATGAAGCTCACTGTATTTCACAGTGGGGTCACGACTTTAGGAAAAGCTATCTTGATATAAATACTTTCATTGAAAAAATGGAAAAGAAGCCCATTATTGGAGCATTTACAGCAACAGCCACAGAAAAAGTTATGGAAGATATCAAGAATACTTTTAATATTTCAGATGATAACACTTTTAAGGAAAATATAGATAGAGAAAATTTATATATTTCAGTAGAAAAAGATGTGAAAAAAGAAGATTATTTAATAGATTATTTGAAAGAAAATAAAGGCAAATCAGGGATAATCTATATAGGTTCAAGAAAAGAAGCAGACAAACTTTATGAGAAAATAAATCATTTGGGCTATAAAGTTGGAGTTTATCATGCAGGTTTATCAGATAAATTAAGAAATGATAATCAAGAAAAATTTAAAAATGAAGAATTAGATATAATGGTTGCTACCAACGCCTTTGGAATGGGGATAAATAAAACTAATATAAGATTTGTAATTCATTACAATATGCCTAAGGATATAGAAAGTTATTACCAAGAAATAGGTAGAGCTGGAAGAGATGGAGAAGACTCGGAATGTATTTTGCTTTTTTCCAATAAAGATATTATGCTACAAAAATATCTGATAGAGAATAATATGGAAGGGGTAGATGAGATTGCCCTTGAAGAAAAGTATAATAAATTAAATGAAATTATAAAATATGTAAATGCTCAATCTTGTCACAGAGAGTATTTATTAAAATATTTTGGCGAAAAAGATGTAAAAGATAAATGTGATAATTGTAGTAATTGTATAAATTATCAAGAAATAGACATAACAGAAGATGCTTATAAAATAATATCTACAATAGGAAGAACCAAAGAAAAATTTGGAATAAATTTGATTACTGATATACTTTATGGTTCAAATACAGCAAAAATTAAAGATAATAATCTATCTGAAATAAGCACCTTTGGAATTATGAAAAATATCAAAAAACCTGTTATAAAATCTTATATAAGTGCATTGTTAAGCCAAGAATATCTAGTGGAATCAGATAGAATCTATATGGTTCTCAAGCTTACAGAGAAAGCAAAGGAACTTATAAAAAATAAAGATTTGAAAGTAATGAAAAAGGAATCGCTGAACTATAATGTTGAAAATAAAACTAATACTGATTTAGACTTGTTTGAAAAATTGAGAATAGTAAGAAAAAATATTGCTACAGAAGAGAGAGTTCCTCCATATGTTATTTGTTCGGATAAATCGCTGAAAGATATGTGTGAAAAGTTCCCAATGACATTAGCTAATATGCTTAATGTTCAAGGGTTTGGAGAGGTAAAAGCTAAGAAATACGGAGAAAAATTTATTACAGAAATCAAAGATTATGTAGAAACTAATAATATTGAAACAAAGAGTCAGATGAAATCTAGCAAAAGTTCCAAAGAAAATACAGTAAAATCCTATGAAATAAGTTGCCAAATGTACCTTGAAGGTAAAACAATAAAAGAAATTTCAACAGAGAGAAATTTGGCTGAAACCACAATAGAAAGCCATATCTTTGAGGGATATGAAAATGGACTTAAAATAAATTTGGATATTTTTATAAGCAAAGGAAATGAGCAAATAATTTTAGATGCCATAAAATCTTCTAGCACAGGTAAGTTAAGAGAAATAAAAGATTCTGTTCCTGAAAATATTAGCTATACTGAAATTAAGGCTGTTTATGCTAAGCATTTTTGATGAAATATTTTGTATACATGTAGAAAATTAGGTTACAATAAATAAAGTAGGGAACAGACATGTCTGTTCCCTACTTTATTTATTGTATGCTACTTACAACGAAAATAAATAAATTTATTTCTTGCTTTTTTTTAGGAATTTTTCTTATTTAAAATAACAATATTTTGATTTTCAAATAAAATTTAGAACACTAATATCAAGTTCTGCGAAAATAATATTTTTTGAAAAGATAAAATTATATATTTTAATAAAGAGAACTAAAAAGAATTCATTGAAATTACTAGGATAAATAAGCAAAATATTCTTGACAAAATAGGTAAAAGATATTAGACTAAGTATACAAAGTTGGTATAGTTTCAAATTTGATTGGAGGAATAAATATGTTAGAGATAAAAGAATTAACAAGTAAGGTAGAAGATAAAGAGATACTTAAGGGATTAAATTTAACTGTAAATAGAGGAGAAGTACACGTAATAATGGGACCAAATGGAGCAGGGAAGTCAACTCTTGCCAATATACTTATGGGTCATCCCAAACATATTCAAACAGGTGGAGAAGTTATTCTTGATGGAGAAAGTCTTAATGGATTAAGAGCTGATGAGAGAGCGAAAAAAGGAGTGTTCTTATCATTCCAGTATCCAGAAGAGATACCAGGAGTAACGGTAGAAGATTTCTTGAGAACTGCTAAAAACTCAATTTCAGAGGAAAAAACTGGGATTTTCAAATTTAGAAAATTACTGGATAAAAAAATGGAAGAGCTACATTTCAACTCAGCTTATGCAGACAGACATCTTAATGTAGGATTTTCTGGTGGAGAAAAGAAGAAAAATGAGATACTTCAAATGTCAATTTTAGAGCCAAAAATAGCAATACTTGATGAAACAGATAGTGGACTTGATGTTGACGCCATAAAAGTTGTGTATGAAGGAGTTACAAAATTAAGAAATGAGAATAACTCATTCATAATAATTACGCATTATAACAAAGTTTTACAATACCTAAAACCAGACTTCGTACATGTGCTATACAATGGAAAAATTGTAAAAAGCGGTGGAATAGAACTTGCTGAAGAGATAGAAACAAAAGGGTACGAAGATATTAAAAGAGAGTTTTAGGGAGGTGAAAAGATGTCAGATAAAACAAGGGTAGAAGATATAGATAGAGGAATTTATGATATTATAGAAAAAGAAGACCATAAGTTTACAACTAAACAAGGTCTTTCAGAAGATATAATAAGAGAAATATCTAAAGAAAAAAATGAGCCAGAGTGGATGCTTGAACATAGATTAAAATCGCTTCAAGTATATAATGAAAAACCTATGCCTACATGGGGAGCTGACCTTAGCGAGCTTGATGTAGATGGAATAATTCACTATGTTAAGCCCAATGCAAACTTGGAAGAAAATTGGGATGATGTGCCAGATTATATAAAAAGTACTTTTGACAGACTGGGAATACCTGAAGCTGAGAAAAAATCTCTAGCAGGAGTAGGAGCTCAATATGATTCAGAGGTAGTTTATCATAATGTTAATAAGCAATTAATAGAAATGGGTGTTATCTATACTGATATAGAAACAGCCTTGAGAGAACATGAAGATTTAGTAAAGCAGTATTTTATGAAACTAATTACTATGCATGACCATAAATTCTCAGCCCTACATGGAGCAGTATGGTCTGGAGGTTCATTTGTATATGTGCCTGCAGGAGTTCATGTGGAACTTCCTCTGCAATCTTACTTTAGACTAAATGCTAAGGGAGCAGGGCAGTTTGAACATACAATGATTATAGTAGAAGAAGGTGCGAGCTTACATTTTATTGAAGGATGTTCAGCACCAAAATATTCTAGTCAAGCACTTCATGCTGGAGCAGTAGAACTGTTTATCAAGAAAAATGCAAAATTAAGATATTCAACAATAGAAAACTGGTCAAGAAATATGTACAATTTAAATACTAAGAGAGCCACAGTAGATGCTCACGGAGTAATCGAGTGGGTAAGTGGAAGCTTTGGTTCTAAAGTAAGTATGCTTTATCCAATGAGTATATTAAAAGGTGAAGGAGCAAGATGTGAGTTTACAGGAATAAGCTTTGCTTCTACAGGTCAATACCTTGATACTGGAGCAAAAGTAGTTCATGCAGCACCAAATACAAGCTCAGTTGTTAACTCCAAATCAATCTCTAAAAATGGAGGAACTGCATTTTATAGAGGACTTCTTAAAATAGCCCCTAATGCCCACGGTTCAAAGGCTAATGTTAACTGCGAGTCATTAATGTTAGATAATATTTCTAAATCAGACACAGTACCAATAATAGATATTATGAATGATGATGTAGATATAGGACATGAAGCGAAAATAGGTAGAATTAGTGATGAAACAATATTCTATTTGATGAGTAGAGGAATTTCTGAAGAGGAAGCAAAAGCTATGGTAGTAAGAGGTTTTGTTGAACCAATATCAAAAGAATTGCCATTAGAATATGCTGTAGAACTAAACAACTTGATAACATTAGAATTAGAAGGGACAATAGGGTGATATTATGCTTAGAGAAGAAATAATTAATCATAGAACAAAAAACTCTAATTCCCTTGATAATATAGCAGTAACATCTTGGAATAGGGTGGATTATACATATAAAGCTAGAGAAAGTTATACTCTAGAGCAAGTGGCAAAGGTAGAAAATACTGGAGCTGTAGTCAAAGAGATAAATTTTGAAAATATAGTGGCTGATGATAGATTTAGTTTGGACGGTTATTTGAACGAACTAAACAGAACTTTTGTAAATTCAGGGTATTTTGTGGAAAGTACGAAAGAGAATGGAATAGTAAGGATTTCTTATAATGCAGAGCTTAATAATCCTCACATAATCGATTACAATCTAATTAAAGTAAATGAAAGAGAAAAATTAGCTTTGATTTTGGATTATAATTCGGTAGAAGATATTAAGGCTTTGAGAAATTCAATTATAAAAATTGAGCTAGAGGAAAATTCAGAGCTGGAACTAGTTGTTATTCAAAGACTGGGATTAGATGCAGATAGTTTTGCTCAAGTGGTAATTGACCAAGCCGCTTATTCAAAAGTAAAACAGTATTTTATTGACTTGGGAGCCTTTGGAATCGGAACAAGTAATAAGATTTATCTAGGAGAAAGTGCAACAGCTGAAACTTATTCAATATATTTAGCTGATGGAGAGAGAAAAGTTGATTTGGAGTTTTCAAATTTTCATAGAGGTAGAAGAAGCCAAAGTATAATTGAAGGTAGAGGAATTGTTAAGGATAAAGCTAAAAAAGTGTTTAGGGGAAACCTTAAGTTTGAAAGAGGTTCATCAAAATCAGTAGGAAAAGAATCAGAATATGCAATACTTCTTAGTAAAAATGTAAAAGCGTCTTCGATACCTACGTTAAAATGTGATGAAGATGATGTAGTAGGAGAGCATGCTGCAAGTGCAGGGCAAATTGATAAAGATAAGCTGTTTTATCTGACATCAAGAGGGCTTAATCCAAAAGAGGCAGAAAGACTGATAGTTTTATCAAGTTTCAAACCTGTACTCGAAAAAATAGGCGATAAAGAGCTTGAAAAAGTTATATTGGAAGAGATAGAGAGAAGAGTTTAAAGAACAGTTAAGAGGGAATAATTAATAGTTAAAAGTTGAGGAATATTATCAAAATCTATTAATTATTAACTCTTAATTATTAATTGAATAAAGGGGGTGTTATTGTGGATTACAAAAAATTGTTTCCCATATTCGAGACACATAAGGAATTGGCGTATCTGGATAGTGCAGCCACAAATCAGAAACCTGAAAAAGTGATAAAAGCCATTGATGAATATAATAGAAAGTTTAATGCAAGTCCCAACAGAGGAAGTTATGGGATATCGGTAGAAGCTACTTGTCAATATAACCAAGCTAAAGGGAAAGTTGCAAAGTTTATAGGCGCAAAAAATACAGAGATAATTTTCGTGAAAAGCTCAACAGAGGGATTAAATCTTTTGGCAAATTCATTTTCGTATGAATTGACAAAAGAAGATAATATTCTTGTAGGAATAACATCGCATCATAGCAATATAGTTCCTTGGCAAGAAGTAAAAAGAAGAACAGGGGCAGAGCTTCGTTATATTTATCTTGATAAAAATGGGGAGTTTGACTATGATGATTTGGAGTCAAAGTTAGACAGTAATACAAAAGTTGTAAGTTTCTCTCATGGAGTTAATGCCACAGGAATTTTACATGATGTAAAAAAAGTAGTGGACTTAGTGAGGAAAAATTCTAATGCCAAGATTATATTGGACGCTTGTCAAAGTGTAGCACATGAAAAGATTGATGTAAGAGACCTTGATGTAGATTATCTTGTTTTTTCAGCTCATAAAATATTTGGACCTGTGGGAGCAGGGGTAGTTTATATAAAAGAGGAACTTATTGAAGGAACTAAGCCTTTATTATTTGGCGGAGATATGATAGAGTTTGTGGAAGAGCAAGAAACTATATTAAGAAGCGGAACTCAGAAATTTGAGGGAGGAACTCAAAGTGTAGAGGCTGCCGTTGGATTAGCTGCTGCTATTGATTTTGTGGAAGAGATAGGGCTTGAGAATATTAAGAAGGTAGAAGAACAACTGCTTGATTATGCAATATCAGAGCTTAAAAAGTTAGATTTTGTAAAGCTTTATCATTATGAAGGAATAAAAAAGACTCCAGCTATAGCATTTAATATTGAAGGAGTTCATCCTCATGATGTTTCGCAATTTTGTGATTTTCATAATGTAGCCATAAGAACAGGTCATCATTGTGCCCAACCTCTTATGAAATACATGGGAATCCCAAGTTGTTGTCGGGCGAGTTTTTCTATTTATAATAAAAAAGAGGATATAGATAAATTGGTAGTAGCACTTATTGAAGTGAATAAAACATTTAATGCAAATTAGCATGTAGCAGTTAGCAATTAGCATTTAAATGCTACCTGCTAATTGCTAGTTGCTAACTAAATTTGGAGGTTATCATGAGTTTAGATAGAATATACACTAACCTTATTATGGAGCATAACAAAAATGCTCATAACAAAAGAGAGATAGCTTGTAACTGTATGGAGCGTGGGCATAATCCAAATTGTGGAGATGACATTACAGTTCAGCTAAATATAGAAAATGATACTGTTAAAGATGCGGCATTTATAGGAATTGGATGTGCTATATCTACAGCAAGTTCATCAATACTTATGGATTTGATAAAAGGTAAAAAGATAAGTGACGCAGAGAGAATAGTTAGAAATTTTCTTAATATGATAAAGGGAGAAGAGCTTACAGAGGAGCAACTTGAAGAGCTTGACGAAGCAGCCCTTTTAGAGAATATTAAGAACATGCCAGCAAGGGTAAAATGTGCAACTTTGGCTTGGAATGGTGCGAGAGTAATATTTGAAAAACATGAAGCGAATAAAAATTAAAGGCTAAAACTTTTGAGAGTTTTAGCCTTTTGATTCTATAATAATACTTCTTTTGCACTAAATCAAATAAGCATACCTCTACATTTTTTAGATATGTGAACTTGTAAGTTTAATTTTAAATGTTGTTTTATAGTGTTTTCAACTTTATCATTTCGCATGTTTTAATTCCTCCCAATAAGAAGTCTAACAGAGAAAACTTTATTTTTCAATAAACTAAGCGTAGAGTTTTGGAAATAAAAAAAGACTAAATTCTTAGTTTAGTCTTTGGAAATTAAATTTTGTTGGATAAATTCAATTTTTTCTTTTATTAGAGAGGAAATATTAAGCGTCATATTATTATCTTTACGATAAAATTCTAAACAAGAAGGACTAAATTGTTTGAAGGTAAAGACTTCATTTGAATTATTATATAAGTAATCCCAATAAATAGCAATTTGTGTTTTTTTAAATTTATTTGTTTCAAGGTTTCTAATAGAATTTTCTAATTTTTTATATTCAATAGGATAATTTTTTTTAATTTTTTCTAGAGAGATATTTTCATAAATTTTATTTTCTTCATTAAATTCCATAAAAGAATAGTAGTAAAATAAAGTATCATAAATTTCAATACCAATAGAAGCAATTAAATTATGGGATAAATCTTTAATCTTTAAATTTATTCTCGGAGATGTCCTAAAGTTATAGTAATCAAAGATATTATCTTTTTCATAATATAAAATTCCTATGTTAAAGTTTTCAAAATAATCCTTAATACCATCAAATAAATTTTCTATTATGATAGTTTTTATTTTGGGAAGAGTTTGCTCTATTTCTAAAGCACTTGTTATATTTTCTTTTGATGACATTATAGCTTTTATTATGTCCAATTCTTTATCCTCCTTTATTTCATTTGTCATTTCAGATATAGAATAAATTAATTGCAAAAATATCTCTCTTATAGGCGCTAATCGTATTGTATTTATATTTTCTAGACAATTTTTTAACCAATTAAGTATTTCAGTTTTAAAAGAAATATTAGTGATTCCTTTAAAGTTAGAATCTTCTTTAATTAATCCATTAGTACTTTCAGCAGAAGGCGAATTACCAAAAAGAGTCAAATAATAAAGGTTTGAATTTCTGGCATATTGGAAATAATCAAAACATTGATTTTCTTGGTCATCAGCATAAATTTTAACTTCAATAGGTATAAAAAAATCATTGTTTTCAATGACTATATCGATTCTTCTATTGTTTTTAATAAGATATTCTTTATATACTTTTATATTGCTAAAATCAATAGAATCAAAGTCAAAATTTAGGACATATTCAAAGAATAATCTTAAATAGATATCTCCTTGTGAATGAGAACCTGTTGGATTTAATAGTTCAGTAATAATTCTACAAATTTTTACTTCGTCATAAAAAATATTTGTTATTTTAAAAATATTGAAATTTACACCTGTTTTTTTGGAAACTAAATCATGGGTCTGATTTATATGGGATATTTCTTTTAAAAGTAAATTTATCATACTTAAACTCCTTGTATATAGAATTACCGTAGTATATTCCTTGTTAAAATATTATTCAATTAATTAAATAATATTTTTTAAATAGTTTTTCTAATAGAGTTAATTTTAATTGTCCTCCAAAAACTCCACCCACACAAAACCACTGGTACCACAAGCACCAATTTTGACGAAAAAGCAAGTAATAGAAGGAGCATAATTACAAGTATAAGCGTAATTATAAAATTGGATTTGGTTCTGTAAAGCTTCATAGAAGCAAGTATTCCAAGAAGTGCATTACAGATAAAAAACACATTGGCAAAAGAAACAATTTTTTCTATATTTAGTATTCCAAATATCGCTAAGATTAAGCTGAAAATATGTATTGAGCTTAAAAATATGATAGCAGTACATGGAGAGTTATTAGCTGATTTTTTAGATAAAAGCTTTGGTAAATTCCCTTCAGCAGCAAGAGAATTAATAAGTCTAGCCACACTTCCTACAAACAAAATATAAGTGCTTATGCAAAGAGCAATAGTTGTAAATGACATCAGAGGAATCGCATATTTTCCAAAGGCAGGTAGAAGAATAATGCTGATATTACTAGTGTCCAAGTTATAGGTGTTAGCTAA
>JAGNSM010000131.1 GCA_017988045.1 Fusobacteriaceae bacterium | reverse complement strand
TACAAAGACTAAAAGATGCTGCTGAAAAAGCTAAAAAAGAGTTGTCATCAATGATGGAAACTCCAATATCTTTACCATTCATCACTATGGATGCTACAGGACCAAAACATTTAGAGAAAAAACTTACGAGAACACAATTCAACGAATTAACTAGAGCACTTGTAGAAAGAACTCAAGGACCAACTAAGAGAGCTTTAGAAGATGCTGGTTTAAAAGTTGAAGAAATAGATGAAATCTTACTTGTTGGAGGATCTACAAGAATTCCTGCAGTTCAAGAATGGGTAGAAAACTACTTCGGTAAAAAAGCAAATAAATCAATCAATCCAGATGAAGTAGTTGCTGCTGGAGCATCAATTCAAGGTGGAGTATTAATGGGAGACGTTAAAGACATTCTTCTATTAGACGTAACTCCATTATCATTAGGAATTGAAACTCTTGGTGGAGTATTTACAAAAATGATTGAAAGAAATACAACTATACCAGTAAAAAAATCTCAAGTATACTCTACAGCAGTTGATAATCAACCTGCAGTTACAATCAAAGTATTACAAGGAGAAAGAGCAAAAGCAGTAGATAACCATATCTTAGGAGAATTCAACCTTGAAGGTATCCCTGCAGCTCCAAGAGGAGTTCCTCAAATAGAAGTTACTTTTGATATAGATGCTAACGGAATCGTACATGTATCTGCAAAAGACCTTGGAACTGGAAAAGAAAACAAAGTAAACATAACTGGTTCAACTAACCTTTCTGATGATGAAATAGAAAGAATGAAAAAAGAAGCTCAAATGCATGAAGCAGACGATAAAAAATTCAAAGAGTTAGTAGATGCAAGAAACCATGCAGATGCGTTAATCTTCTCAACAGAAAAAACTCTTAAAGAACATGGAGATAAAGCTACTGAAGAAGAGAAAAAAGCTATTGAAGAAGCTTTAGAAGAATTAAGAAAAGCTAAAGATGGAGAAGATAAAGAAGCTATAGATAAAGCTATGGAAAACTTATCACAAAAAGCTCACAAATTAGCAGAAGAAATTTATAAAGATGCTCAAGCAGCACAACAAGGTGGAGCTCAAGGTGGAGCAAAACCAGAAGATGATGTAGCTGAAGCTGAAGTAGTAAATGACTAATTAAATATAAAAATGGGGATAGAGTTTTCTATTCCCTTTTTCTGTAAAAAAATAAGTGTAAAGATAATTAGGAATTTAAAGGGCAATTAGAAATTAGTAGTTAGGAATTAGGAATGGAAAAAGATTAATTAAAAATTAAGAGTGAAGAGTTTGGTAGGGGCGAAAGGATTTTCGCCCAAAAAACCAATAAATTTGGAGTTTTATAGTAGGATTTTTTCAAAAAAATTGGAAGTGCGTATTTCTATACGCCCCTACAAAACATTAAAATCATTAACAGCTATAAAGCGAAGCTTGTATGATAACTACTAAATGTTTTATCTGGGAGGTTATAAATTGAAACTTATAAAAATGATTCAAAGTGAACTTGATTTGATAAAAGGTAAAATGATAGCAGATTATGCTAAAGATAAGATAAAAATGGGAGTTTGGGGAGAGGAAGATGCCCTTGAACTGGCTAAAGATACATTTAATACTATGCTAAAAAAAGGTATAGAAACAGAAAATCAATATTTATATAATTTGGCAGATGATAACGGAAATAAAGTAGCTTTTTTATGGTTTGGAAAAGCTAAAAATGAAGTATTTGTTTATAATATAAGTGTTTATGAAGCAGATAAAAATTTGGAATATAGCAAAGAATTGTTAGATTTGATAGAGGAAAAAGCTGCAGAATTAGGTGGAAATAGAATTTCTTACCATATGTTTGGTTATCAAGAAAATATAGTTAAAATTCTTGAAGAAAGTGGTTACAAAGTAACAGATGTAACTTTAGCAAAAAGAATATGAAAATAACTTACATGAGTTTTGAAAATATATCTTTGGAAATAATCACAGAAAATGATAAACTAAAGGGAATTAACTTTGTAGAAAGTTGTAAAGAAACAACTAAAGATGACAATTTTCAAAAAGAAATAAAAAAAGAGTTGATGGAATATTTTGAAGGAAAAAGAAAAGTATTTGAGATACCCTTAGAGGTAGAAGGAACTGAATTTCAAAAAAAGGTATGGACAGAAATGGCAAAAATACCTTTTGGCGAAAGAATGTCATATGGTGAATTAGCTAAAAAATCAGGCTGTCCAAAGGGAGCTAGAGCTGTAGGATTAGCTTGTAATAAAAATAAGATTCCTATAATAATTCCTTGTCACAGAGTAGTGGGAAAAAATGGAAACTTAACTGGATTTGCTGGTGGGTTGGATATAAAAGCACAGTTATTAAAACTTGAAAATTAAAGGAGAGAAACTATGTTATACAATAAAAAAAATGGAAATATTGAAATAACAGTAGAATCAAAAGGTGCAGAATTAAAAGCTTTATTAAAAGATGGAAAAGATTTCATGTGGAATGCAGATGCAAAATATTGGGCAAAAACGTCGCCAGTATTATTTCCTTTTGTAGGTGGATGTAAAGAAGGTAAATACACTTATAACGGAATAGAATATCCAATGGGAAGACATGGATTTGCAAGAGATAATGAATTTGAGCTTGTAGAAAGCGGAGAAAATAACCTAAAATTTTCTTATAAATCTAACGAAGAATCACTAAAAGTTTATCCTTTTAATTTTGAATTTATAATAAACTATGTAATAACAGCTGACGGAGTGAATTTGGAATATGAAGTGTTCAACAAAGAAGATGGAGAAATGTACTTTAATCTTGGAACACATCCTGCATTTATGGCAAGTGAATTTCCTGTTACAGATTACTACTTAGAGTTTTCAGAACCTGAAACACTTGATTTATATACTTTAGTTGGATTAACAGTGGCTAAAGAAACTAAACCGTTTTTGAAAAATGAAAAAGTTATTAAAATAACTGAAGATTTGTTTAAAGATGATGCTTTAGTATTTAAAGGGCATAAATCAGAATACCTATCATTAAAAAATGTAAACAACAGCGAAGAAGTAAAAGTTTCTTTAAAAGACTTTACATGGCTAGGAATTTGGGCACCTCCAGGAGCACCGTTTGTATGTTTAGAACCATGGTGCGGAGTAGCTGACATGGAAGACCATAACGGAGATTTAACAAAAAAAGAAGCTGTAAACAAACTTGAAAAAGGCGGAAGCTTTAAGAGAGTTATGGAAATTATAGTAAATAAGTAAAGAGAATTAGAAATTAGTAATGAGTAGTTAGTAATAAAAAAATTCAACAATTACTAATTATTAATTCCTAACTACTAATTATGTTTATGTGAAGGAGTAAAAAATGTCAAAGAGAGATTATTATGAAGTATTGGGAATAGAAAAGGGTGCTTCTGAATCTGAAATAAAAAAAGCATATAGAAAGATGGCAATGCAATATCATCCAGATAAATATGCTAATGCTACTGATAAAGAAAAAGATGAGGCTGAACATAAATTTAAAGAGATAAATGATGCTTATCAAGTTCTTTCAGACTCACAAAAGAAAGCTCAATATGATAAATTTGGTCATGCAGCTTTTGAAGGTGCAGGTGGAGCAGGTTCTGGATTTGGTGGATTTGGAAGTGGATTTGGAGGATTTGGAGATTTTGACGACCTTGGAGATATATTCTCATCATTTTTTGGTGGGGGAAGACAAGGTGGAGGTAGAAGAAGAGCTACTCCCGGTCAAGATTTAAGATACAATATGGATTTGACACTTAAAGAAGCAGCTGAAGGTGTGGAAAAAGAGGTTAAATACACAAGAAAAGGTAAATGTGGAACGTGCGAAGGGACTGGAGCAGAACCAGGTTCTAGCATGAAAACTTGTTCAAAATGTAATGGTTCAGGTAAAATAGAAGAGATGCAAAGAACTATGTTCGGAGTATTCCAAAATGTAACTGAGTGTCCAGACTGTCATGGAAAAGGAAAAGTTCCAGAGAAAAAATGTCATACTTGCGGTGGTTCAGGTATAGACAGAGAAAAAGTAGAAAAATCAGTTAAAATACCAGCAGGAATTGATGATGGTCAAAGATTAAGACTTAGCGGTATGGGAGAAGCCTCTTTAGATGGTGGACCTAATGGAGATTTATATATTTATATTACCGTGAAGCCCCATGAATTATTCAGAAGAGTAGAAAATGATATTCATTGTAAAATACCAATAAGCTTTGCTACAGCAGCTCTTGGTGGAGAAATAGAAATTCCTACTTTAGATTCTCCTGTTAAAATGAAAATACCAGCAGGTACTCAAAATGGTAAACTATTTAAGCTGAAAGATAGAGGAATAGTAAACTCTAGAGGTTATGGTAGAGGAGATCAAATAGTAGAAATATTTGTAGAAGTTCCTACTGGATTATCTGATAAGCAAAAAGAAATCATAAGAAGTTTAGAAGATACTATGACTGGTAAAAATTCAAAGAAAAAAGGTTTCTTTGATAAAATAAAAGATATTGGAGAAAATTTATAAAAAAATTAAGAGAGTTTGTATATTACCTAATCCTCTCCTAAAAATAGGCTTATTCTTACCCACAAATATTAATTAATATTTGTGGGTAAATTCTTTAATTTCTTTAATTTCTTTCCACATTTCTGATATGTAATAAAATCTTTCCATTCCTTGCCACATTGATTTTATTCCTGGTTTTTTATCATTTTCTTTCTAAAAATCCTCTTAATTTTAGGATTTGATATTTTTGAAAAATATCACAGGCGTAGTGAAGGTGCCGAAGGCGGATGAGGTTAAATAAAAAAATCGCATTCTACAAAGAATCCCTAACTTAATGACATGAAGCAATATGCTTCATTTTTTATATCTGTAACTAATCATACGATTTTATATAAAAATATTTGGTATAATATAAATAAAACTAAAATGGAGTGATAGCATGTTTTATGAAAGTATAGCAAAAGTATATGATTACATATTTCCTAAAAATAGAAAACAGTTGGAGTTCGTTGAAAGTATAAAAAAAATAAGTAACGAAGAAAAAATACTAGACATAGGTTGCGCAACGGGAAATTTAACGGAACTTTTGGGAGAGAAAACAAGAAATATTGTAGGAATAGATTTGGATAAAGAGCTTTTAAAAGAGGCAAAAGAGAAACATCCAAACTTAAATTTTGAAAACATGAATATGCTAAAAATAAATGAAAAATTTGAAGAAAATAGTTTTGATAGAGTTGTAAGTTTTGGGAATACGTTGGTACATTTGGATAGTAGAGAAGAGGTAGAAGAATTTTTTCAAAAGGTGTATAAAACTTTGAAATTCAATGGATTTTTTATAGTTCAGATAATTAATTATAATAGAGTTATCGAGAAAAATATAAAAAATCTACCAACTATAGATAATGAAAAAGTAAAATTTGTAAGAGATTATGAATATGATAAAAGTATCGGAAAAGTTGATTTTATTACAGAACTTACTATAAAAGAAGCAAATTTAAATATAAAAAACAACATAAAACTTTTGGCATTAACAAAAATAGAAATTCAGAAATTTTTAGGAGAAACAGGATTCAGAAATATAGAGTTTTATGGAGATTTTGAGGGAAGGGAATTGTCAGATAATTCAGAAGCACTTATCTTTGTTGCTCAAAAATAATAAAAGGCTAGTTTTATAAAT
>JAGNSM010000130.1:3150-5682 GCA_017988045.1 Fusobacteriaceae bacterium | reverse complement strand
TTTTATATACTTTTGGCACAGATTCTGTCCCATTTGCAAGGGCTCCAATAGCTTGAGCTCCTCCAAGCTTGAATATATCTGTTACTCCCGCAATTTTTGCCGCCGCAAGGATTACTGGATTGATTTTACCGTTTTTTGCAGGCGGTGTAGTCATAACAATTTTACTTACTCCCGCAACTTTGGCAGGTACTGCATTCATTAGAACGGTAGAAGGAAGCGGTGCAGTTCCCCCCGGAACATAGATACCTACTTTTTCTATAGGATTTACAACCTGTCCAACGATTTTGCCTGCTTCTTCGTTTACTATAAATGACTTTTGAAGTTGTTTTTGGTGAAACTTTTTTATATTATCGTGTGCTTCTTGAAGAGCTTCTAATAACTCTTTGTCAACAGAAGCATAAGCCTCGTTTATCTCTTCTTCCGTTACTTTAAGAGAATCTAATTTTACACCGTCAAACTTCTCCGTATATTCAAACAGAGCTTTATCTCCGTTCTTTTTTATATTCTCAAGGACTTCTTTAACCTTTTGATTTACTTCTTCCAAATCAAACTGGCTTCTATTTAGCACTTCATCTATAACTTGTTGTTTATCTGTAATAATTTTCATAGTTTATCTCCTCTCCACCTAAATTATTCCTACATTTTGGGCACATGCAATGTGTCCCTACAGTTAAACTTATATTTAATATAAATTCATATTGTACGGGCGTTATTAATAACGCCCCACAATTACTAACTGCTAATTGCCTTTTAGGGCTAGAACAATATCATCAATTTTTTTTCTTTTAAATTTATAAGAACTCTTATTTCCAATAAGTCTTGCTGAAATATCTGCTACATCTTCAATTACTGACAAATTGTTTTCCTTAAGAGTAGAACCTGTTTCCACAATGTCTAATATAACATCTGAAAGGTCTACTAAAGGGCCAAGTTCCACTGAACCATTAAGTTTTACTATATCAATTTTTCTTTCTTTTTTTTCGTAATAGTTTTTTGCTACATTCACATATTTTGTAGCAACTATTAGAGGTCTACTTTCGTCTTCTATATAACCATTTGGGGCAGCTATTGCAAATTTACATTTCCCAAATCCCAAATCAAGAAGCTCGTAAACATCTGCATTTTCTTCAAGAAGCGTATCTTTTCCTACAATTCCAATATCTGCCGCTCCTCTTGCAACATAAGTAGGGACATCAGAGGGTTTTACCATAAAATAAGTAATATTTTTTTCTGTATTATGGAATACTAATTTTCTACTATCTCCTTCAAGTTCAAGACATTCATAGCCATTATTTTTTAATATTCCATAAGCCTTCATTCCAAGTCTTCCTTTTGGAAGGGCTATTCTTATTTCCATTTTTTCTCCTCCAATCTTCCATTTACAAATATATACAAATCTTTATATTCAAATTTTAATCTGTTATACATCTCTTCTGTCAAATCTATGTTTTTTTCAAGTCTAACTAAACCAGTCTTACTTCTTAATTCTTTAACAGTTTCTATCAAGTTTTTATTGCTTTCTTCATAAAATACTATTGCTCCAAGAGGTTTGTTTCCTTCTTCAAATCCGCTCAATATCTCTGTAAGATTTACCGCAAATCCTATTGCAGGAATATCATCTCCAAAGGTTTTAGCAAGATTATCATATCTTCCTCCGTCTAACACTGCTTCTGCAATTTCTGGAACATAACCTTTAAAAATTATTCCTGAATAATATTTAAGGTTAGAACTTATTGATAAATCTATATCAACAGCTATTTCATATATATCAAGATATTCTTTTAATTCCTCTAATTCACATATAATCTCTTTAAATTCTTTCAATATTTCAGAATTTTTAAATTTATCCAAAACTTCGGAAAAATTTCCATTTAATTCAGTAAGGAGAATAAAAGCATTCAGTAATTTTTCTTCTACCCCCAATTTTTTTAGAAGTGCAGTCAAATCTGTTTTAGACCTTTTTCCCAGTAAATCTATAACCGCTTCCTTATCAGCCTTTTTCAAATTTGTCATTTTAAATAAACTATTCAAAACTCCCGAATGAGAAATATCAATATGATAAGTTTCATTTATTGTAGAAAGAACCTCTTTAGCCAAAGTCAAAATTTCTAAATCAGTTGCTCTGTCTTTTGTTCCGAGGGCTTCCACTCCCATTTGATTTATCTCAGAAAGACTAATATAAGCATTTTGTTCTATTCTAAAAACCGTATCCGAGTAATATACTTTGTGACTAAGCTCTGTTTTTTGCCCCTCTCTTGCAAATCTTTTTGCAATAGGAGTAGTCATATCAGGACGAAGTGCATATAATTTCCCATTTGGATGGATAAGTTTCAAGATATTCTCATCTTTTATTAAATCCCCAGATGAATAACTTTCATAATCTTCCAAAAGATTTACCGAAAGATTTTTGTACCCGTAATTCTCAAATAGATTTCGAAGTTCATATATAAACTTCTCTTTTTTGTTTAAATTTTTAAATAACTCTACCACAACTTTCCCCTCACTCTCTTTATAAATAAAATAATAATAACT
>JAGNSM010000130.1:0-3050 GCA_017988045.1 Fusobacteriaceae bacterium | reverse complement strand
TAATAAAAAAGGCCACCTATATAGGTGGCCTTTACTTTATAAGACACACCATAGATACAAGTAACACAAAGAGGCTTGTATCTACAGTGATAGAATACAAACCTTCTTAGTGATGATGGTGATGTCCTTTTATTGTTAATTTTAAATTTTTCATTATATTTCCTCCACTAAGAGTAGTAATTTTGTATGATTATAACATATACAATAAATAAGGGTCAATCATTTTTTTAATATTCCTTATATAGATTATAAATCCATAACATATAAAAATTGTATATGTTTATTCAAATATTTCAACGTCTCCTGTAAGCTTATAAACTACATCTTTTCTTTCAAGAGCAATTACAGTTTTCTTTTTTAATTCTTCATTATTTTTAATATCCATTAGAAGTTCTCTTGCAGGATTAATAGCTATTGGATGTCCCACAGCTTTAAACATTGTTACATCTCCGTGAGTATCTCCATAAGCAAAAGATTCTGATAAATCTAAATCATATTTTTCAACATATTTTGCTATAGCTTCTTGCTTTGAATTAGCATCCCACATAGGAATGACTTCTCCTGTAAACGCATTGTTGTGATCAACTAAATATTTACTACCACAATAATCTGTAGCTCCATATTTTTTAGCCATTTTAGAAACTAAGAAATCAGGACTTCCAGATATAAATATAACTTTATGCCCTTGTTTATGATGCCATTTGATTCTTTCACGAGTAAACTTATATACTCTTTCACCTTTTAGCTTTATTACTTGATCAGAAATAAAATCTACATGGTCTTTATTTAAGCCTTTCATAGATTCTACATATATTTGTGAAAGTTCAAAAAGGTAATCATCATAATTTCCCTGTCTTTTATCCCAGTCATGGAAAGTTTTTTTAGTATTACTATGCCAAACTGCTGGATCTACAACTTCGTATCTTATCAATTTTTTAAAATGCTCTATCATTAAGGAATCTCTGTAAAGAGTTCCATCAATATCAAAAAATGCTCCTATCATTTGTATCACCTCGAATAAATTATAACAAGAACAGCAATTTAAAGCAAATTTTTCTTTAGATAGTTATTTTAATTTGAGAAAGTACTAGGGTTGCAAAAATTCTTGTTTATTGTAAATTTAAAGATATTAAATAAGTTATTCTTATACCAAAGTATGTTGGTATTTTTTAATTACTCATAAGTTCTGAAATGTATAATCTTTTATATTCTCATTTTCATCATAGTAAAAATCAAATCTTAACTCATCATTAGTTTTCATCATTTTTTCTAAAAAAATTGGGATATTAGAAATTACACCTTTATTTTCCTTATGAAATAACCATTCTTCGGTTCTAAAAGCAAGAAGCCCTTCAATATCGTCTACTGGTGATTTAAAGTTATTATTTTTAGGAAACTCTGCTGTAAAAACATACATTCCACCAGTAGAATGTTCTGAATACCAGTATACTTCTCCATGATATTTTACTTCCTCAATAAATAATCCCGTTTCTTCAGTTATTTCTCTTTTTATTCCTTGGAATTTATCTTCATTAAGTTCCAGTTTTCCACCAACGCCATTCCAAAGCCCCATATTAGGAGCTTTTATTCTGTTTAACATAAGAAACTCATTATCTTTTTTTATAAAGCACAAAGTATATTTAATATCTATTTTATTTTTTTCCATTCATGTACTCCTCAATTTCATGGGCATGTCTAGGTCTATAACCACCTAAAAGTCTTGCTCCATTAGATGTAATAACGTAATCGCCTTCATATCTCATTCCGCCAAAGTCGATATATTCTTCTACCTTTTCATAATTTATAAACTCCACAAACTTCTTTTCATCTCGCCATTTATTTATAAGTTGAGGAATAAAATATATCCCTGGTTCCACAGTAAAAACAAAACCTTCTTCTAGCATTCGGCCAAGCCTTAGAGAGCTTAAACCAAATTGAGTACTTTTGATTTCACCACCATATCCAACAAGTTCTTCTCCAAAGTTTTCCATGTCATGGACATCAAGTCCTATCATATGTCCAAGACCATGAGGCATAAATAATGCATGAGCTCCCTTACTTACAATTTCTTCTACTTCCCCTGTCATAAGTCCTTTTTCTATCATTCCTTTAGTCAAAACTTTGCAAACCTCTAAATGTACTTCTTTATAAGGAATTTTTGGTTTTATTAAGCTTTCAGCTTTTTCATACATTTCTATAAGTAGCTCATACATATCCTTTTGTTTAGGAGTAAATCTACCACCTACGGGAATCGTGCTTGTCATATCGCTACAATAACCGTGAATTCCTCTACTTCCAGCATCAACTAGTAAAAGTCTACCCTCTTCTAAAGTACCATTATAATTTGGATTATGTAGAATTTGACCATTTACAGTTACTATTGAGGGGAAAGAAAGTTGACTATTGTTTTCAAGGGCAACTTTTCTTATTTCAGCTTCTACCTCATATTCTTTCATATTGACTTTAGAGATTTCCAAGGCTTTTAGATGCATAGCTTTCCCAACTTTTGCTTCCATCTCCATTATTTCAATTTCTTCAGAGGATTTTTTATTTCTTTGACGAGCAATCATTTCCATTAGTTTATATGATGATTTTTCATTGATTTTATATGGATTTTCATTTAGTAATTCAGCTAATTTTAGTTTTGAGTTAGGACTATATTGGTTGGTATAGTAAACTTGTTTATCTTTTAATAGATTACTAAGTTCTACATAATCAATCGTATTTTGAACACCTATTTGCTTTGCAATAGAATCTAAAGAAGGCAAATCTCCTTCCCAAATAATATCCTCAATATTAGGATTTGAACCATAAAGATATTCTTTCTGATTATCAACATCAATTAATCCAATATACCCTTCTTTATTAATACCAAAATAATATAAAAAAGTTGCATCTTGTACAAAGTGATAAGTATTACTTGCATAATTCATCGGAACCAAATCATTTCCGCATAAAATGATAATTCCATTTTCAAAATTTTCAGCAAGAGTTTTTCTTCGGTTTATATAAGTTTCTTTACTAAAAGTCATAGGGTCTCCTTGAGAAAT
>JAGNSM010000129.1 GCA_017988045.1 Fusobacteriaceae bacterium | reverse complement strand
GCAGCTTGCCCTGATGCAACTGTTGTTTGGTAAAGATTATTTCCAACATTCATAAGTCCATTTGGATTTACAAAATTAGCTAAAGTTATTCTTCCAAACTCTTGTGTTTGATTATTCACATCTGCTGTTACTCTTCCATCTTTTGCAATAGAAAAGTTTTGAGCTTCTACTGGAATAGATATTGCAGGTTCCAAATAATATCCCTCTGCAGTAACCAAGTTTCCTTCTTCATCCATATTGAATGATCCATTTCTAGTATAAGCTAATGAACCATCAGGTTTAGTAATTTGGAAAAATCCATTTCCTTCTATTGCTACATCTAAAGGATTACTTGTATCTTTAAAGTTTCCTTGACTAAATAATTTTTTAGTCCCAACTGTTTTTACTCCTGTTCCAACTTGTAGCCCTGTCGGATTATTTGTATCTTGACCAGTAGATGCTCCCGGTACCACTTTAGTCTGATACATTAAATCTTGAAAATCTGCTC
This sequence comes from Fusobacteriaceae bacterium, assembly GCA_017988045.1. Taxonomy (GTDB): domain Bacteria; phylum Fusobacteriota; class Fusobacteriia; order Fusobacteriales; family Fusobacteriaceae; genus JAFGUR01. The sequence continues at coordinate 5,278 of JAGNSM010000129.1, read as the reverse complement.
TACTTTTTTTAAATCCATTTGTATCTACATTGGCTAAGTTATTTGAAATAACGTCCATATTTGTTTGTTGTGCATTCATCCCTGTTGCTGCAGAGTATAGTGCTGTCATCATATTATTAATCAACTCCCCAGAATTTACTCTATTCCTAATATATATCGGCTATTTTTATAGGGACTTTAGCATTTTTATGAAATTTTACTTTTTATTTTCAAACAATTCTTTTATACTTCCCAATGATCCTAACATTGAACTACTTTCAAAAGGCATAAATACAGTTTTATCTCCTTCTTTTGTAGCTATATTTTTAAATGCATCGATATATTTAAGCGCTATTAAATAAGCTCCTGGATTTGTATCTCCTCCTAAAGCTTGTGTTATCATTTTTATTGATTCTGCCTCTGCTTCAGCAATTTTTAGTTTTGCCTCTGCTTCTCCTTCTGCTTGAAGAATTTTAAATCTTCTTTCTCCTTCTGCCCTTGATATTTCTGCATCTCTATATCCTTCTGCATTAAGGATTCTTGCTTGTTTATCCCCTTCTGCTGTAAGTATACTTGCTCTCTTATCTCTTTCTGCTTTCATTTGTTTTTCCATTGATTCTCTGATTTCTTTTGGAGGAACTATATCTTGAAGCTCTACCCTATTAACTTTTACTCCCCATTTATCTGAAGCTTCATCTAAAATAAGTCTTAATTGGTCATTAACTCTATCTCTTGAAACCAAAGTTTCATCTAATGTCAATCCACCTATTACATTTCTCAATGTTGTTTGAGTAAGTTTTTCAATCGCATCAGGTAAGTTTTCGATTTCATAAACTGATTTTTCAGGATTTGTTATTTGGAAATAAAGCAAAGCATTTATTTCTATTGTAACATTATCGCTAGTAATAACATTTTGTCTAGGGAAATCATAAACTGACTCTCTAAGCTCTATCCTAGTTATATTTTTGACATAAGGTAAATATTCTCCACCTATGTTTTTCATATATCTCCATTTTACTGTTTTTGGTGTATCGATTATTGGTATAACAAAGTTTAATCCACTTTCTAAAGTTCTATGATATTTCCCAAGTCTTTCTATTATCATTGTCTCTGCTTGTCTAACTACAACAACTCCTTGCGCTATAAAAATTATTATTAGTACAAATACTAGTGCTGAAAAAATTATTCCCATCATTTGTTTCCTCCTTAATTTTTTTGTTTATTTATTTTACTACAAGAATTTTATAATTTCAAGTTATTTTATTTAAAATTTTTTATTCTATTTTAATCAAGCATGAATATCTTTTTAAAAAAATCAATATTTGAATAGAAATTTATATGTGGATATCCTGCTAATAGCTTATCTCTAGAGTAGCCACATTCCCAAGAATTTCCATTTGCTTTTGTTATCTTAAATTCTAGATTACTTTCTTTGACATCATAAATATCTGAATAATGAAATTCATGGGCTCTCAGTTGTATCCCTTCTACCGTCTCTATCTTTACATATCCAAATCTCTTGATATTTAACTTATTTTTCATTTCAGTTTTTATATCTAGCAAACCTACAAAATCAAAATAAGTTCCATCTATTTGCTTTAATCCTTTTGTAAGATATATAAAACCTCCACATTCTGCATAAATTCCAATTTTTTTTGATACATCTTTTATAGATTTTTTCATTGAATAATTTTCCGAAAGCTCTTTCGCAAAATTTTCAGGATAACCTCCTCCAAAGTATAAAAAATCTAAATTTTCAGGTAATAATTTATCTGATATTGGAGAAAACTCTATAATTTCTGCTCCTGCTTCTTCTAATAATTCAATATTATCGTTATAATAGAAGCTAAAAGCTTTATCCTTTGCAATGCCAATTCTTTTGCCTTTAAGTTTTTTTCTAACACTTTTTATAATATTTTCTCTCTCATTACTTTGAGGCTTCTCAATTTTTTTTGCTAAATCTTTAATTTTTTCCAAATTTATTGTTTTTTTAGCTTGTTCTCTTAATATTTCTATTTTTTTTTCCAAATCCATTATTTCAAGAGCTTGAATTAATCCTAAATGTCTACTATCAAGTTTTATCCCCTCTACCTTAGGGAAATATCCTAGACACTCAACATTAGTATATCTGTTTATTGCTTCCTTCAAATGTGAATATAACTTTTCACTGTTAACATTGTTAAGAATCACACCAACTATTTTTGTATTCTTATCAAAATTAATATAACCCATTATTTCAGCAACTATAGATGTTGAAAGTCCTTTGCCATCTACTACTAAAATTACTGGCACATCTAATATTCTCGATATATGAGCTGAAGAAAAATTATCTATTTCGTGGTTTAATCCGTCATATAAGCCCATTACTCCTTCAATTATAGATATTTCTTTATTTTGGCTTTTTTCCCAAAACAACTCTTTTATTATATTTTCATTTAACATAAATCCATCTAAATTATACGCTTTATTTCCCGTTACTACCTCTTGAAATTTTGTATCAATATAATCTGGCCCAATTTTAAAAGGTGCAACATTTTGTAATGCACTCATTATGGCCATAGTTATAGTTGTCTTTCCTATTCCTGACCTAGTTCCTCCTATTAATATCCCTCTCACTCTTATCCATCCTTAATTTTTATTCGTTTTTTACTTCCATTAATTATATTCCAATTTACAGTCTAATGCAATTTTAATCTATAACAATCAAAAAACTGAAGAGTAAAATCTTCAGTTTAATTCTTTATCTATTTATCGTTTGTAAATCCTTGATTTTTCATTGTTGGATGTACTTTAGGAAAATACACTGATTTGTATATTCCAGAAGTATTTGTAGACCAGTTAACTTCTTTTTCTCTACCAATTTCTGTTAGATAAGTTTCAAATTTTTCATCATATTTTTCTATATGACCTTGTAGACTTTCTACGCTATACTCATCTCTATGCACAAATGTTTCAAATGGTAATCTTGGTTTTTTTCTTGATTCATCTGCTGGATACCCTATGCACAGCCCAGCAATAGGATATGTGTATTTAGGTAATTTTAACAATTTTATAACTTCCTCAGGATCTCTTCTTATTCCACCAATAGGAACAATTCCTAATCCTAATGATTCTGCAGATATAATTGCAGCTCCCATTGCAAGTCCAGAGTCAAATGTTCCTACTACTGTTCCCTCTATACTTTCATGAATAATTTGACTGTTTCCTGCTTTATTCCCAGCTAAATATGTTTTATAAAAATCTGCTACAAATACTAGAAACACAGGTGCTTTTTCTATCCAAGTTTGCCCTCCAGCAATTTTTGCTAATTCTGATTTTTTTTCTTTATCTCTAACTACAATAACTGATACTTGTTGACCATTAATAGATGTTGGCATTGAGTGCACTGCTTTTAGAATTTCATCTAAAATATCATCTGAAATATCTTTTTCCAAATATGTTCTTATTGACCTGTGATTTTTTATTAAGTTTATTGTTTCATTCATATAAATCGTCTCCTTTTAATTTCTACTAATATAATCTACTTTAACACAAAAAAATCTTTATTTCAATATAAATTTTACACTATTTAATTTTACACAATATTTTTTTAAACTTTTCGATACTTATTACTTTATTTTATTAATCAATTATGATATAGTTCAATATATCACATAAAAAGGGTTGATAAAATGAAAAATAATTCTTTTAACAAACATATGTTTTTTAGCTTGCAAAATATGATTTTAAACAAAGTTCTTATTTTTACGGCAATCGGTGGATTTTCTTCGGGAGTTTTAAATTTAATAAATATTCGACCTATTTCAAATATATTTGCTTCTTTTGGAGTCTCTATATTTTCTTTGTTTTTGTATAAATTATCAAAAAATAAAAAATATTTTGATAAAATTAGGATTCTATATATAATTATTTTCTGTAATATATACATACCTTTTGGGTGGTTGATTTCTCCAGGTTCTGAAAGTGCTTTTCCATATTACACCATTGCTTTAATAGTAATTTCTTCTATGCTTATCAAGGGACATAAAGAGCTTTTATTTCCTTTACTCGCTGTAGTTGAAGTTCCACTTCTTTTAAGGTACGAAGCCTTGAACCCAGATAAATTCTATCAATATACAGATAAGCTTTATCGAGCTAATGATTTAACTTTAAATTTTAGTCTTTTAATAATTATTCTTATATATTTAATATTCATCGTAAACAAATATACTAGTGAAAGAGATGAAGTTTTATATTATTTTTCTATTACTGACCAATTAACAGGATTATATAACAGACGTCACCTCTTTAATTATCTTGAAATTTTAATTAAAGAGTCCAAAGATTTCACCATTGCTATGATTGATATTAATAAATTCAAACAAATTAATGACAATTATGGACATATTGTTGGTGATAAAGTTCTTATTGCAACTGGTTCTTTATTGAATGACTTTCATAAGTCAGATATTGTTTGTGGTCGATACGGTGGTGATGAATTCATGATTATTTTCCCTAATAAGTCTCTAGCTGAATCCATTAATTTACTAAAAGAACTTGAATTGGGTTTTTCAAAATTATCCAAAGAGTTTCAAGATATAGATATTACTTTTAGCTATGGCTTAAGTGAAAACAAGCATAAAAGTATCGAAGAAATCATTCATTATGCTGATACACATCTTTATAAAAAAAAATCGGTCAACAAAAATAAATTTAATTAGAAGTAGTTTTTTTACCCTTAAGTTCTCTACACAATCCCTAACGATAGCTTTAGTGAAAAACTAATAAGTTTCAGTATTAAATTAAAAATCGAATATTTTTATTTTTTAGTAGCCTCCAAATAAAAAAGATGATTTCTAGCTTATGCATAGAAATCATCTTTTTTTATTTCAATAATACCTACTTAAATTCTTAAAAATCTTCAATTAAATATACTAACAACTAATGCAATATTTAATATAGCGACTATTAATCCTAATGTATATAAAATAATTTTATCAAATGTTGAATTTACATATTTCCCCATAACTTTTTTGGAAGAAGTTAAATAAACTTGAGAAAAAATAGTAATCGGCAACTGTACGCTTAATATAACTTGTGATACTATTAGCCCTTTAAATGGATCAGATATAAAGAAAATAATAAGTACAGCAAAGACAAGTGAAATCATAACGCCTAATCTTGAATGGTTATCTTTTATGTCAAAAGGTTCCTTAAAAGCCCCTGCAAAAATTGATCCTGCTGCCATTCCAGAAGTTGTTGTAGAAGAAATCCCAGAAAATAACAAAGCTATAGAAAATACAACTGCTGCATTAGAACC
>JAGNSM010000128.1 GCA_017988045.1 Fusobacteriaceae bacterium | reverse complement strand
TTCCTAATTCCTAATTCCTAATTCCTAATTCCTAATTCCTAATTCCTAATTCCTAATTCCTAATTCCTAATTTTCTTCTCCAAAAACTTGTTCTTTAGAATAATCCAAGTATATCTTAGTACTTTCTATAGAGCTATGTCCCATTAGTTCTTGTAAATAATGCAAGTTCATCCCTTTGTGAACCATATAGGCACCAAATGAGTGCCTAAAAGAATGAGGGCTAAGTTCTTTAATTATTTGAGCTCTTTTAACGATTCTATCAACAATTCTTCTCAAAGACCTATCGCTAAGTCTTTCTTGTTTACTATTTACAAAAAGTATTTCTTTCTTGTAGTCATCGCCAAATCTTTGGCGTTTTGCTTCCAAATAATCTTTTAAAACTTCTGAACAAGTTTTGCTATAAAAAACAATTCTTTCACTTTTACCAGTAACTTTGAACTCTCTCTCTTCAAAGTTGAAAAGTCCTTCAGAAAGATTAAGAAGCTCTGTAGCACGAATACCACTACTGTATAAAAGTTCTACAATTAATCTATCTCTTAAAATATTGAAAATTCTGTCTGACAAAAGTTCTCTGATTTTTAATATATCTATTTTAGAAAAAATTGGTAAAACATTTGTCTTGAACTCATTATTTTCTATAAGTTTACTAGGATTTTCTTTAATATAATCTTTTCTTTCTAAAAATTTAAAATACCCTTTAATAGATGAAAGTTTCCTATTAATAGAACGTTTACTGATATTCTCTCTTTTCAAGTCCTGCAAGAAATCTTTAATGTGTTTTTCTTTTATTCCTTTAATTTCTAAATTAAGTTTATCTAAAAAATCTAATAATTGCAAAATATCTCTTCTGTAAGCACGAAGGGTATTATCACTTTTATTTTTCAGAACTCTTTCTTCCTGAATGTATTCCTTTAACCAAACTCTAAGCATCAAATCACTCCCAAAATTTTGTTAATAATTAGTTGTTAATTGATTTTATATATTCCAATGCAATTTGCGATATTGCATTATATCTTTCTATTTTATCTTTGATTCTTTTACCTTCAAGACTTCTTATTATTCCAAAATTTGGCCCCATAGGTTGAAAATCTTTTTTCTCTTCTGTAATGTACTCAATTATTGAACCAATAGAACTTCTATTGTCCAAGATAAATGGTTCTTTGCCTTCAAGTTTATTCATAATATTAGTAGCAGCCATATAACCAGTAGCAATAGCAGCCATATAACCTTCGCTTCCGGTTATTTGCCCTGCAAAATAGAATCTTTCATCAGATTTCAAATTCAATGTAGGATTCAGTAGTTTTGATGAATTGATAAAAGTATTTCTGTGCATAACACCATATCTAATAAAATCAGCATTTTCTAAACCGGGTATCATTGAAAATACTCTTTTTTGTTCAGGCCATTTTAAATTAGTCTGGAATCCAACAAGATTATACAATTTTCCGTCTTTATCATCTTGACGAAGTTGAACTACAGCATGGTCACGACCTTCTCTTCTAGGATTAGTAAGTCCTTTAGGTTTTAAAGGGCCAAAAAGAAGAGTTTGTTTCCCGCGACTTGCGATTCTTTCTACAGGCATACAAGCCTCAAATAATTTTTCTTCTTCATGTGATTTTAATGGAAATCTCTCAGCAGTGATAAGTTCCATATAGAAACTATCATATTCTTCTTCAGTCATTGGACAGTTAATATATTCTCCGTCACCTTTTCCATATCTACTTTGGAAATAAACTTTATCTTTATCAATACTTTCAAAAGTAACTATAGGCGCCACTGCGTCATAGAAATAAAGGTCTTCGCTTCCAGTAAGTTTTGTAATTTCCTTAGAAAGAGCTTCACTAGTTAAGGGGCCGCTTGTTATTAAAACAATACCTTCCTTAGGTAGTTCAGTCAATTCTTCGTTAATTATCTCTATATTTTCCATTGATTTTAGATATTCTGTAACTTTTTCAGAAAATCCTTCTCTGTCTACAGCTAAGGCTTGACCAGCAGGAACTTTAGTTTGGTCAGCAATATCTACTAGTAATGAGCCAAAATGTCTAAGTTCTTCTTTCATAAGCCCTGAAGCATTGGAAAGTAAGTTGGAACCAAGTGAGTTAGAACAAACTAATTCAGCAAAATTTGGCCCTGTATGAACTTCCGTATTTTTTTTAGGTCTCATTTCGTATAATTTCACTTTATAACCTTTTTTAGCAAGTTGATAAGCTGCTTCACTTCCAGCTAAACCTGCACCAATTATAGTAATTTCTTTCATTATTTCCTCTTTCTATTTATTAAAAATTTTAATTTTTGTCCGATAATCAAAGTTTATTATAGCATTTTTTATAAAATAAGTAAAGAGATAAAGAATGAATGTAGTGCGAAATAAAATACAAATAAAAAGAGCCCGAAGGCTCTATAATATTAAAATACATTATATCTAAGAGTTAATCCAGCTGTTGTTAGATTAAGGTCTTTATTATCCATTTCACCAGTAGCTAAGCTATAAGAACCTTCAAGTTGTAATTTTCTTAAAAGAGTAATTCCAACACCAACTGAATAATAAGCTCCATTATCTAGCACACAGTTTTCTTCATTTTGATAAAGAACAAGACCATATTTTGCTACTAAATAAGGTTTAACTCCCTTAGGGAATAGATTGTATTTAGCAAGTACATAAATAGGTACAGCATCATATGAAGCATTTCCTAATTTGAACCCAGTTTCGTAAGATGTTCCTAATCCAAGTTCAACAAAAGGAATAGATTGTACGATTTCTACATTTAGACCGTAAATAGGGTCATCATAATTAGTTTTTTTCATAGGACTTACGTCTGTATCCCACGAAGTTGCTCCACTCATATTGGCTCCCACATAAATATCAATCGCAAAAGCATTGATTGCTAAAATAATAAAAATTAATAGTTTTTTCATAACTTTACCTCCCACAAATTTATTAAGTATTCTCCTAATATAATATGCCAAAAATGAAGAATATGCAATAAGGAAGTGGAAATTATTTGCAAAGTAAATATAACTCTATTTATAAGTGGTAAAATAAGTTGAAATATAGTAAAATAAGGTGAATTGTAATATGAAATCTTTATAATCTAAATATAAAAATTGAGGGGTTAAAATAGTGAAATATGAGATTATTTCTTCAAAATTGAATTTACCTATACAAATAAATTTTCTAAAAGATGAAAATATAGAAAGGCAGTTTAATAAATATCCTAAATTGTATATTGCATTAAATAATGGATTTTCATTGGAAACTAAGGGAGAAAATTATTTGTTGGAAAAAGATGAGATTGTTATTGTAAACAGTAATATTCTTCACTCAATAATAACAAAAGAAACTCCAGTGGTAGAAGTAATAATTAATTCTGAGTATTTCAGTGATTATAACTCAAGTTTTGAGAATACAATATTTGATGATATGCCTTTGTCACAAGAAAAATATGGAAATACTTTAGAAACCCTAAAGATTAAAGTAATAGAGATAATCCGTATTTATAATAAAAGTAGTATGAATAATCAGCTTTTAACTCTAAATAAGATTATAGAGTTCGCAGATTTTCTGATAGATAATTTTGCAGTTGAACAAAATAATAGTTTTGGCTACATATATAATGATAATAACAAAATTCATCAGATTATTGACTTTATTGATAAAAACTATAGTCAAGAAGTTTCTTTAAAGGAAACAGCCAGCGTACTTAATATAAATCCACAATATTTGTCAAGATTCTTTAAGCAACAAGCTGGAATAGGATTTCTTAATTATTTAAATAAAATAAGAATAAAAAAATCTTTGAAATGTCTTTTAAGTACAAATAAAAGTATACTGGAAATAGCTGTAGATTATGGATTTAATGATAGTAAAAATTATACAAGAGCATTTAAACAAGAGTTTCAAATGACTCCTGGCGAATATAGAAAAAAAATAAAGCTTGAAAATATTAAGACCAAAGAACATATAGAACCTCTAAACAAGGAATATTTTGTAGAATTAATATCAAACTTTGTAAATGGAGATAAGGAAGAAAATAAGGAGATTTCCTCTATTTTAAATAAAAATAACTGTAAGAAAGAGGTTTCAGTAAGTAAGTATTATCAATATGAAAAATATTGGTCAAAAATTATGTCGTTTGAAAGGGCTTATACTCTTACAAGAATAGATGTCCAAGAACAAATAGAAAATAGTTCAAGAGAATTAAAATTCGATTATCTTAAATTTTGTGGAATATTTAATGATGAAATGATGGTTTATAATGAAGATGAAAATGGTAATGTAGTATATAATTGGAACTATGTAGATAAAATTTTTGATTTTTTGAAAAAAGTAAAAGTGAAGCCATTTATAAGTTTGGGATATATGCCAGAACAACTTGCAAGTAAAAGACAGTATATATTCTTTTATAGAGCCAATGTTAGTTATCCAAAATCAATAGAAAAATGGAATAAACTGGTAGAAGATTTTGTCAAACATTTGATAAGCAGATATAGTCAAGAAGAGGTAGAAAGCTGGTATATAGAGATATGGAATAATCCAAATTTAGACGGAATGTACTGGTATGAGGGCGATGAAAAATACTTATATTTTTATAAAAATACTTATTTAGCAATAAAAAATATAAGTAAAAATATAAAAATAGGTGGTCCTTCTGTTGCTGCCAACACTGGTGTAGAAAATGGAAAAGCTTTCAAAGAATGGACTTTAAAGTATATAGATTATTTATTTAAAAATAAAATTGATTTAGACTTTTTTTCGATACATTCTTATCCAATTTTGCCAAATAATAACAATGACGAAGTGATTTTTGATAAACTAAGATATAAAACATTTAAAGGGATGAATAAGTGTTTTCTTAGAGATATTGATTCTTTGAAAGAAGATATCGAGTTTACAAAAGAGATACTGAATAAAAGTCCTTATAAAAATACGGAACTTATAGTTAGCGAATGGAATGCAGAGCCTTTAATGGAAAGCAGTGTAAATGACACTTGTTTTTTGGCAGTGAATATTATTTATAATGCCATTGAGAATATAGGTAGAAGTAATGGGCTTGTGTATTGGAGTTTATCGGATATTTTCGAAGAATATGGAACTTATCAGAAAATTTTCCATGGAAGTTTTGGACTTTTAACTTACAATGGATTAAAAAAAGCTTCTTATAATTCCTATTATTTACTTAACAAATTGGGAAACAATATAGTAGCTAAAGATGAAGGGTGTTTTATAACTAAGAAATCAAATTCATATCAGATACTCCTTTATAATTACGCTTATTTTGATGAGCTTTCTCGATTAAAGCTTGGATCTAAGGAAAAGGTTTCTTATAAAAGTACTGATAGTAAAGAGTTTTCGTTAAAATTAATTGATATTCCTCAAGGAAATTATAAGATAAGAAAAACTTATTTAAATGAAAATAGTGGATCAATTTTTGATGCTTGGAAAAAAATGGGAGAACCAGAAAATATTGATGATGAAGTTCTTGAGCTCTTGAAACTAAAAGAAAAAATGGATTTGTATATAGAAAAAAGAGAAATGTTAAATGAGTATAATATTTCTGAAAAACTTGAGATTCAAACAGTAGTATTTATTGAAATAGAGAAGATTTAGAAAAATAAAAGCCTCTTAAAATTCAAATAGATAATCTATACCCTTTGTCAAGGACAAATAAAAAAAGACTAGGCTAACTTTAAAAGATGATTTCTGTATTGAACAGGAGTCATCTTTTTTAAATTCCATTGGCATCTGTATTTATTGTAATACTTCAT
>JAGNSM010000044.1 GCA_017988045.1 Fusobacteriaceae bacterium | reverse complement strand
TCTTGTGGCATGTAGTCAGACCAATTAAAAAGATATAAGACTTTTTCCGTTTCCTCTGTTTTTTTACTACAAGCCACTACTAGTAATACTAAAATTAGTGCTATTATTTTTTTCATTTTATCTCCTTACTCACAAAAATATTAAGCCAAGATACTAAAAAATAAACAATAAATATTTAATAATAACCCTGACAATCAACGTAAATTATAACATAATTTTCAAAATTAGGCTAATCAATCCTAACTCAATTTTAAAGAAAATTTAATTTTTAGTAATAAAAAATGTCCTCCTCTTAAAATTAATAACATTTCTGTTTAAATCATTAAAAAAATCGGACATTTTTATTCTAATCGTTACTTCCTTCTAGCTTATGATTAACAACCAAGTTAGGACTAGGTTCTCCAATATAATAACCCTGTGCATAATCAATCCCTAACTCTTTCACTTTTTTATAAACGCTTTCTGAATGAACAAACTCAGCTATTGTTTTTATTCCTATTTTTTTAGAAAAATCAACTATAGTTTGAACTAAAATTTCATTATTTTGATTAGTATCAATATTTTTAATTAATGATCCATCAATTTTAACATAATCAACCTCTAATTGAGATATTCTTTCAAAATTAGAATATCCACTTCCAAAATCATCTATAGCAATTTTACAGCCCATCTCTCTTACCGCTTTTATAAAAGAAATTATTTCCGAAAAGTTATTTATCCCTTCTGATTCCAATATTTCAAAAACTATAAGCTCAGGTTTTGGAAATAACTTCACATTATTTAGCATTATTCTCTTTGTTGTTTCATCCAAAATATCCTTTGCTGATATATTAACAGAAAATTCCATATTCTTATCACTAAAAAACTCAAATGATTTATAAATCATAGTACTAGTAAGTTTAAAATAAAGACCTGTTTTATGTGCCATATTCAAGAAATAATAAGGTGTTAAAACTTTTCCGTCTCTAGAAATAAGCCTAATAAGAGATTCATACTTTTCAATTTTTCCAGTTTCTATATTATAAATTGGCTGAAAAAAAGGCTTAATTCTTTTATCTGTAATAGCTGTAGCAATCTTATTTGTCCAGAATATTTCATCACTGGCTGAAGACATATCATTTATCTCTAAATCATCAAATACAAAGATTCTAAGTCTTCTTTCAAATGCATAATTCAAAGACATTCTTGCTTCCAGAAAAACTCTTTTTAAATTTAAAAGAACATCATTTTTATTATAAGCCATTTTGTTATCTGATGAGGCTGCCCCTATTATTAATGTAATTATAATATTTTCTTCATTATCTGTAAAAGGATGATTATAAATATTCTCGAGAAGGTATTCACCCATAACGTAAATATCTTCCCGACTTTTTTCGCCATCCATCACTATTGCGTACTCATCTAGCCCAACTTTATAAACCTTACAGCACATATCCCCAGTCTCTACAGCTAAAAGAATATCAGAAATATGCTTAAGTATCTTATCTCCCGTTTCATCTCCATAGTGAGAACTAATAACCTTAAGGTTATTTATACCAATTAAGAAAATAGATGGATATTGAATATTAATTTCTTCATTCCAAAGTCTCTCTATATAAGGTAATCCTGTAACTTCATCTATCTCTAATTTTTCTAACTTCCTTTTATTCAAATTATTATCAATTTCTAGTTTTATGATTTTTCTATACGAAAATAAAATAGGTACTACTGCTCCCAATAGTATCAATGCCATTAATAAAGTCTTTAAAAATGCCATTACATATATCTTTCTGACATCTTTAATTTCAATATCTGATCCAGTCACATAAATTCTACCGTTAGATGTCAAATTACTTTTTAAATAACTTCTGAAATATCCATAAGAATCCTTTGTTTCCTCTATAATTTCTTTTCCTGCTTCATCATTAAATAACTTTTTCAATTCGTCACTAGCTTCTTCGTACTCTACCATATAAGGATATACGTCTCCACTCTTTATCTCTTCTTTTCTAGAACTAGATGAAGTATAATACACTTTGTCACCTATCATAATAAAACTATAAATATATTCTACCCCAACTTCATCTGCATATTTTGAAAGAAGAAGTGTATTATTCTTATCTTGATTTGGTGAAATATCCATTCCATTTCTAGCTAAATCATGAAGAACATCTGGAACAATATAATTTACAGCTGTAGAACCTGATTTTAATTTGGCATCTACACTATTGCGTATATTATTTTTAGAATTTGAAAACTCAGAAAAAAAATAGACTATGATAAGTAAACCATAGACTACTGCTGAATATATTAACAATTTTTTTTTACCCATATTTATATTTGATTGTTCATTATTAACACTATTTTTTCCCATGGTTACCCCTCTTTATGCACTCTCTTATAACTTAAGGATACTATGATAACTTTAATATGTCAAGAAAACAAAGCAATTTTCTAAACTACAAGTTATCTTGATTAAGGGTAAAAAAATATGATATAATAACTATTATGAAAAAAATAATTCTTATATTAATTTTATTAATTTTTACTGGCTGTTCTCATTTACAAAGAAATACCTTTACCCCTGTTACTGAAGTTCTAAACAAAGGATTCACCTTTGAACCTGGAGATATTCTTATCTTAAAAAAGAAAATAAATTTTCATTCTGAGTTTGGCCATAGTGCCTTAGTCCTTGAAGGAGGAAGAGTTGCTGAATATCCAGCTTATGGTTATGGATATGTTGAAGTAGGATTAAGTGAGTGGCTTGAATATTGTTCTTCTCGAGAGATGGCTGTACTTAGAGTTCCTCTTTCTGATGAACAGAAAGTTGCGTTTATGAAATTGATTGAAGAATACTCAACAGCAAAATATGGTGTCTTTAATAGAAAATTTGGTACTGATGAATTTTACTGTTCATCATTTGTATGGAGAGTTTACTATGACCTTGGATTTGATTTGGATAAAGATTTCAAATTTTTAGTTTTACCCTATGACTTTTTAAAAAGTGAATATTTGAAAAAAGTAGAAATGCAGGAAACTTATTAAGATTCCTGCATTAATTTATATTTACGTATAACGTCTAAAATTGCATTTCTTACTGGATATGGTAATTTTATTGGATATTTATTACTTTTCTCAAAAATAACATATAACTCTTTAGAATCTATGAATTTCTCAAATATTTTTAAATCTTTATTATCTATCACTCCATGAGCAGATTCTTCTATAAAGTAGCTATCTTCCACATAATCTCTTTTAATATTAGGAAACTCAATAAGCACTTTATTTCCTTTTTCATCATATAAGGTAACTTTGTCAAAAATATCTTCTTGATCTGATACTACTTTAGCAAAGATACTTAAAGAAGTTCTATTAACTAAACCTGATTCTTTTACAATATATGGACTAATATAAAAGGTATAAGCTTTATCTTTCACAAAGCTATCTTTATTACTAAAATAAAAAGTGCTCGATTTTTCTTTGACAACTTTTATATTTTTTTCTAGTTCAGCAGCTTTTCCCTTTTTTTCTTCCTCACTTGAATTCATCTTGTATTTTGATTTGAAATTTGTATTTGTTACACCCATATTTCTACACGAAACTAAAAAAATAAAAGATAAACATATAATTAATAATGATAGTTTTTTCATGTTGCCCCCTGTGAAATTATTAAAAAAACTAGTTATTAGTCTTTCTCATACATTATATACTAAAATTCTTTAATTTTCAAAAAAATTATAGTATAATGATAAAAAACTCAAATGAAGGAGAACATATGAAAAAATTAATTTTACTTGTACTAACATTTGCTCTATTTGCATGTAGTTCCGCAGAAAAAAAATCAACAAATAACAATGATATAAGAGCCAAAATATACACAAATAAAGGAATTATCAATGTATATCTTTACCCTGAAGGTGCACCTCTTGCAGTTGCCAACTTTGTAAATTTAAGCCAAAGAGGATTTTACAATGGATTAGCTTTCCATAGAGTTGTAGAAAACTTTGTTATTCAAGGTGGAGACCCTAATGGCGATGGTACTGGTGGCCCTGGCTATGCTTTCCCTGATGAAATAGCTATCGACTGGCTACACTTCTATGATGAAGGTATGCTTGCTATGGCTAATGCTGGAGAAAACTCTAATGGTTCTCAATTTTTCATAACTCTAAAAGCAGCTTCTCAATTAAATGGAATCCATACAATATTTGGTGAAGTTGTGTCAGTTGATAAAGATATGAAAATTGTAAAATCAATTAGCCAAGGAGATACTATAGAAAAAATTGAAATTACAGGTAACACTAAAGATTTATTAGACAAATATTCAAAAGAAGTTGCTGAATGGAATAAAGTTTTAGATAGTAAAAAATAGTTTGGAGTAAAAATGAAAATTGATTTTAATAAACAAATGGAAGAAATTATAAAAGAACTTAATGGGAATAGAAAGAAACTTTTAATACACTCTTGTTGTGCGCCTTGTAACTCACATGTATTAACAAGCCTAAATCAGTTCTTTGATATAATAGTTTATTTCTATAATCCCAATATAAATATTTCAGGCGAATTTGAAAAAAGATACGAAGAACAAAAAAGATTTATCGCTGAAAGTAATGTAAAAGTTCAATTAATTAAAGGAGATTTTAATCCTAAAGAATTTCTAGAAGCTGTAAAAGGTTTTGAAAAACTTGGAGAAAAATCTGAAAGATGTAATAAATGTTTTGCATTGAGAATTGAAAGTGCTGCTAAAAAGGCTAAGGAGCTTAATGTCGATTACTTTACCACTAGTTTGACTATTTCTCCTATGAAAAATGCTCTTAAACTAAACGAGCTTGGAAACTATTACGGCTCATTCTATAATGTAAGTTGGCTTCCTAGTGACTTTAAGAAAAAAGGTGGATACCAAAATTCTGTAAGGCTTAGCAATGAATATTCCCTTTATAGACAAAATTATTGTGGTTGTTCTTTTTCTTTGGCAGAAAGCTTGGAAAGAGATAAAAAATAATAAAACTTTACATAATGATAATAATAATGTAATATAGCTTAAGTAATCCTCTTTTAATATAGAGGATTTTTTTTATTAAAAATTGGGAGGATTAAATTGAACTTAAATTTTATTTTAGGAAAAATTAAGAAAGATATTTTTATGAAATATCCATTAACTTTGCTTTTTCTTTACTTGGCCACTACACTTTTAATAGTTTATATTGAGGATATAGATAACTCTTTTCTTTATACCTTTATTCTAGCATTATATATCTCAGCTCCTCTTGCTGGAAAAATTGAGGGTATCTCTAAGTATAGGGACAATAAATTTAAGAAAATTTCTAGTTTCCTTCTCATAGCCAATTTGATTGGACTATCTTTTTATCTCAAAGAAATCTCTGTAAATGAAAAGTTATTGACTACTTTTTTGTTATTTATTTCTTACTTATCATTTTTCTTTTTAATTGATGATAAAGCTCAAAATAAAATAGAACACTTCTTAAAAGTTCTAGAAACATTTATAAACTCTATTGTTTTTAGTATTATAATGCTAATGGGATTGCTTTTTATAATCTTTACTATTGAAGAACTATTCAATATAGATTTTAATTCTTATATTTATCCTAGAACCTCTATTGCTGTCATGGGGTATTTTTTCATTTTAGTTTTTTTATCTGCTTTACAAGATAATAAAAAAATCCTTTATTCAAAATTCTTAGAATTTTTAATTAGTAAGGTTTTTGCGCCTTTACTATCTATCTATTTAATAATTCTTTATGCATATCTAATAAAAATATTGTTTAGCAAATCATATCCTAAAAATATAGTTCCATATTTAACTTTATTTTATGGAGTTTCAGGTTCTTTTTTCTGTTATTCTGCTCGTCTTTTAGATAAAAAATATATTCAAATATTTATAAATTTTTTCTACAAAACACTAATACCTCTTGTGATAATGTCATATTTTTCCATTATTCCAAGAATTATGCAGTATAATTTAACTGAGAACAGATATTTTGTATTAATTGTCGCTTTATGGTTAAGTATTCTTATTATTATTGATTTATTTTTCAAAGAAAAATTTGTTAAAGGCTTTATTATTTCATTTTTAGCACTATCATTTATTTCAGCATTAGGTCCTTTAAGTGCAATAAATCTATCCAAATTCTTACAAAAAAATAAGTTAGAAAAGTTATTAAAAATTCCTAAAGATTCTATTAATGAAGAAAATAAAAAAGAAATCTATGAAATTTTATATTACTTTAATAAAAATCATTCATTAAAAGATACTAAATTAACTAAAGAAGATTCTGACCCTTATTCTTTAATGGAAAGTTTAGGTTATGATTATTCTTATGATACTAATAACTATGATGATACAAACTTTTCTTGGTACAATTTCGGTGGAAGTTCTAAAGTTTACAATATAGACGATTACAATTATTTTATTCCACGTATGGCTAACAAATACAATTACAAGGACTTTTCTATAGATTTTACTAGTAATAATCTTATTATTATCTCAGAAAAGGGCTTCACTAAAAGTATAAAGGTAGAAGACATTGCTCTTTATCTTATAAAAAATCATTCTAATAGTAGTTCAGAAGTCAATGGTCAAATCATAGATAATTTAGAGTATAGAATAAAAATAGCAGAAATAAATAAAGAGTTTGTATTCATTATTAATGACTTAAATTGTTCTTATAAAGAAAAGAGTAAAAAAATAGAAAATATTTATTTTGAAGGTGTTTGTTTTATAAAAGATATTAAAAATTAATTGAACTGCTTAGTTATATGAAAATTACTATTTATGATGATGGTATAATATTCAAATTCACATTTTACGCCTTTTTATTAAAGCTGAGCAGCTACAAAATCATTTAAGTTCCAACAAGGTGGTGTGAGATTTATGTTTACATTCGATGAATTAGATAACCTTAAAGACAAGTATCAAATTCTTTTAGAAAATCTTGATATTTATACTTGGATTTATAATTTTTCTACTAAAAAATTTATATATATTAGTCCTTCTGTCACAAAACTAAGAAAAATAACAATAGAAAAAGCTATGAAAGAAACTTTAGATGATGCTTTTTTTAGTTATCATAAAAAAAAGTTTAGTAAGTTAATTGAAGCTAGAGTAGAGTCTTTCTTAAATGGTGACAAAAAAGAGGATATAATTTCTAAAATGTATGAAGTTAAGCAATTTGATAGAACACAAAAAACAATTGAGGTAGAAGTCTTTACAAAAATAATTTTGGATGAAGATAAAAATCATATTTATATTTATGGAAGAACCTCTGATATTTCACAAAGAAAACAAATTGAGTTGCAATTAAAGAACGAAACTAGGCATAAAAAAGATATTATCAAGAAATTGGTAATATATGAAGAACAGGTTTCTCAAATATTAAATGAATTAAACGAAAAAAATGAAACTTTAAGAAATATTGCCAATACAGATGAACTTACAGGAGCATATAATAGGCACTATTTTGATAAAGTAATAATAAATGAACTTGAAAGAAATAATCGATATTATGAAAGTCTTTCTCTTATAATCTTTGATATTGATCACTTTAAAAAAGTCAATGATACATGGGGACACTCTACAGGAGACGAAGTTTTAATCAAAGTATCTCAGAGTATCAGAGAGAATATTAGAAAGCCTGATGTTTTTATTAGATGGGGAGGGGAAGAGTTCACTATTTTGCTTCCACAAACTAATTTAGAAGGTGCCATCGTTGTTGCTAATAAACTTAGAGTACTTCTAGAAAATTTGGAACACCCTCATGTTGGAAGAGTAACAGCTAGTTTTGCTGTCGCAGAAAGAATAAATGGAGAGACATTCGAGAATTGGTTCCAAAGACTGGATAGTGCTCTTTACAAAGCAAAAGACAGTGGAAGAAACTGTGTTACAGCTGCTGAAAGACAGATTTCTGAAATTTTCTGGAAAAAAGATTGGGAATCAGGTAATCGTATTATAGACAGACAACACAAGTACCTACTCTCTCTTAGTAATAAATTACTAAAATCAGCTCTAGTTACTGTAGATATTAAAGAAACTCAAATTTTAATCTATAAGTTTATAAAACATATTAAGTACCATTTAAAATATGAAGAACAGCTCTTAAAAGAACTTAATTATACTAAAATTCTTGATCATACAGAATCACATAACAAATTAATTAAAAGAATTGATAGTTTAGTTTTGAGATATGAAAATAATGAAATTAAAATTTTTGATTTTTTAAATTTTTTACTTGATGATTCTGGCCTAAACCAAGTGATTAAAGAAGATATAAAATATTTAAAAATACTTAAGCAATAGAAAAGGGTCGAAGAAATTTCTTCGACCCTTTTATAATATTTTATGATGAACGAGTTATAACTTTTATTACATCATTTCTTTTATATCATTAGATATAAATTGAGCTTTTGATCCAAATATTGCTTGAACTCCATTTTGCCCAACTTTTAATACTCCAGCTGCTCCTAATTTTTTAAGTTCAGCATCGTCTACTTTTGCAGAATCTTTAACTTCTAATCTTAATCTAGTTATACAAGCATCAACAGATATTACATTTTCTTTTCCACCTAAAGCATTTAAAACTAAAACTGCTAATTCTCTTTGTCCTAAATTAATTTTTCCTTCATTTGATTCAGCAACTTCTTCTTCTCTACCTGGAGTCATTAAGTTGAATTTTCTGATGAAGAATCTAAATCCGAAGTAATAAATTACTGCTAATACTAATCCAACAACTATTGCTAAAGGCCATTTTGTTTGGAATCCACCTAAACCTGGAACAATTCCAAATGCAGTAAAGTCAATAGCTCCTCCCGAGAAAGTCATACCTATTCTAACATCAAGCATATTCATTAACATGAATGATAATCCAGCAAATATACAGTGAATTCCATATAATACTGGTGCAACGAATAAGAAAGCAAACTCAATTGGTTCTGTAATCCCTGTTAAGAAAGCTGTTAAAGCAGCTGAGAATAATAATCCTCCCGCAACTTTTTTGTTTCCAGGTTTTGCTTCATGGTACATTGCTAAAGCTGCAGCTGGTAATCCAAACATCATGAATGGGAATTTACCTGTCATAAATTTAGCAGCATTTTGGTATCCATCAACTACTGAGAAATCTTTTACTCCATCTTTTAACATTGCAAACCAAATTGCATTATCCCCTTGGATAACTTGTCCTGCAGCATTTGTATACTCACCAAATTGGTACCAGAATGGAGAGTAGAATATATGGTGTAATCCGAATGGTATTAATGATCTTTCAATTACTCCAAATATAAATGTTGATAAGTTTGTGTTATTTCCATTTGCTAATCCTGATAAAACAGATAATCCAGCTTGAACTGGTTGCCAAATATAAGGCATTGCTAGTCCAACTATGAATGCTACAACAGCAGTCATAATAGGTACTAATCTTTTTCCAGCAAAGAAACCTAAGTATGAAGGTAATTCTGTTTTGTAGAATTTGTTATAACAAACTGCAGCAATTATACCTGCCACTAATCCTCCAAAAACTCCTGTTTGTAATGTAGGAATTCCCATAACAGTTGCGAACGCTTTATCTCCAGCAGCTAAACCAGCTGGTGCATCTGTAACAATTCCCATAACAGTATTCATTATTAATATAGCAACAACTGCAGCTAATCCTGCAACACCGTCTCCACCAACTAATCCAATAGCAGCTCCAACTGCAAATAGTAACGGTAGATTTCCAAATATTATGTCTCCAGAACTCGCCATTAATTTCGAGTTAAAAACGTTAGGTTGACCAAAAGCCAAGAATAATCCCGCTGCAGGTAAGATAGCAACTGGTGTCATTAAGGCTTTACCAATTTTTTGAACTTGTGCAAATAGTTTCATTTTTTTCCTCCTGTATCTTTTTTTCATAACTTACACCATAATAATACAACCTGTGTTAAAATTTGTCAATATTTTTATCAAAAAAAATGAGCCTTTTTAAAAAAAGTAGTTTTTTTTGCAATGATATTTGACTATTTCCTTAATAAATAGTATGATTATAAAGTAACTAAGGAAGGAGTATCTTATGGATAATGATGATTTTTTAGCTCAAAAAAAATTAAAAATAATTGAGCCTTTTTTAAATAAAGAAAAAAAACTTAAAGAAATAGAAGAAGAATCCAATATTTCCTATGCTACTCTTAAACGATGGGTTAAGGCCTATAAAGAAAATGGACTAGATGGCCTTAACAAAAAAGAAAGAGTAGACAAGAATAATTATAAAAAATTGGAACCTTTAGAGTTAGAAAAAATTAAAAGACTTTATGGTAAAAATAAAAATCTTTCAATTTCCAAACTCTATGAACAATATTCAACTCTATCTGAAAAAATGAATATTAGTTATCCTACTTTTTATAGAATTATCAACAATCTAGATTCTTTCGTAAAAAATAGCTCAAAACCCTATATAAGATCTATTGAAATTTCTGAGTACTCTTATGGAATATTCCAATATCCTATATATTTTCCTTTTAATTTGCAAAAAATTTATTATATGACGTTTTTTTTTGAAATCTCTAGCCTGAGGATTGTAAATTTTTCTTTTGATCGAGAGCAACGAACCTTTAAAAAACTTTATCTATTTATAAGAGAAAGTATATTAAAAGAAGGAGTTTTTCCTAAAGAAATTTTCTTAACCAACACAGTATTGGAAGTTTCTAAAAAATCTTTGAGAGAATGTTTTTTTGAAAGTTCTATAAGTTTTTTGATTGACGATGACTTTGATTACAATGAATTAAGAAGATTTTGTCATTTCTTAGAGCTAGATTTATCGCATCAATTTTATGGAAAAAAAGATTTAACAGAAAATGATATCTTGGAATTTTTAAATACTTATATTTATATAGAGCAAAGTGAAAGTAAATTTTTAGAATTTTACTACCAAAGAAAACTTGATTTTTTCTTAACAAAATCTATTAGAAAAGTCAATAAAAGTGGAATTAGGCTAAAAAATTATATTTACTTCAATGATATTTTGAAGGATTTTGAAAATGAAATTCTAGAAGTTAAACATACTCCTTACAACGAAAAATCTATTGTTGTTTATGAAAATAAAGATTTTATTTGTGAAGCATATAAATTAGATGAAAATTAAAAATTTTGTTAAAAAAATGGCTATGCATTTCTGCATAGCCATTTTTTTAACTATTATCATTTTTTACAAGCATTGACATTAAATCTTTTAAATCCGAATCTTTATAAATATATTTTATAATTTCAGTGAAAATTTTAAGTTTTATTGATTTTTTTAATGACTCATCGTTACATTTTTCAAAATCAGATAGTATATAATCAAAATCTGGAGAATACTTATCTAAAGAAATTGGAAGCTCTTTAAGTAAATTCTCAAATTTTTTAATTTCATTATCTTGTATCAAGAAAAATTTAATGTTTTTAGTATTAAGAATACTTTTAACATTCAATATAGCCTTAAAAAATTCAAATATTGTAGTGGAAGAATTCCTATTAGAAGTATTTTTAAAGAAGTATACATAACTATCATCTGAATCTATAGAATATAAACTTTCTTCAAAATAATCTACCATATCTGAATCAATAAATGAATTGGAAATGTTAGATTTTTTAATATTGTTCATAGGTATATTATATGTTTCAGATAATTGATTTAGTATATTTTCCATTGTAACTCCTTTAATTAAAAAACTATTCTACAGTAACTGATTTTGCTAAATTTCTAGGTTTATCTACATCAAGTCCTCTTAATATCGATACATGGTAAGCTAGTAATTGTAAAGGAATAATACAAGTAATTCCAGCAATTAAATCATCAGTATTAGGGATGAATATAACATCATCAGAAACTTCTTTAATAATTTCTGCATTTTTTTCTTGAGTTATACTTACTACATAAGCACCTCTAGCTTTTACTTCTTTTATATTAGAAACTGATTTTTCAAATAAATCTGTTTGAGTAGTTATTGCTATTACAGGAATATCTTGTTCAATAAGAGCAATAGTTCCATGTTTAAGTTCTCCAGAAGCAAATGCTTCAGTATGCATGTAAGAAACTTCTTTCATTTTTAATGAAGCTTCAGTAGCAATACTATAATCAAGTCCTCTACCTAAGAAGAATCCATGTTGACAGTCTTTCATATGTTCAGCAACTAATTTAATTTCTTCACTTCTTTCAAGAATAGAAGCTACTTGTTCAGGAAGAGCCATTAAGTTGTCTAAAACTCTATCATATTCTTCGTTAGCTATACAGTTTTTCTTTTTAGCTAAGTAAAGAGCTAACATGTAGAATACAGTAACTTGAGTAGTATACGCTTTTGTAGAAGCTACTGCTATCTCAGGACCTGCCCATGTATAGATTGTATGATCAGCTTCTCTATCAATAGAAGAACCAATTACGTTAGTTATAGCAAGAGTTTTTGCTCCTTTTGCTTTTGAATCTCTTAGTGCAGCTAGAGTATCTAATGTTTCTCCAGATTGACTTACTAAGATTACTAAAGTATTTTCATCAACAAATGGATCTGAGTATCTGAATTCAGAAGCTATATCCACATCTGATTTAATTTTAGCAATTCTTTGTAAAGCAAATTTCCCTTGAAGTCCTGCATTATAAGCAGTTCCACAAGCAACTATATATATGTTTTTAATTGAATTTATGTCTAAGCAAATATCATCAAATAAAATTTGTTTATCTTCAGAAATACGTCTAGCAAGAGTATCTTTGATACTTTTTGGTTGTTCAAAAATTTCTTTTAACATGAAGTGTGGATAACCTGCTTTTGTAGCTTGTTCCATAGTCCATTTAATTTCATAAAGTTCTTTTTGAACAGGAGTACCATCAAAATCAAAAATTTCAACTGCGTCTTTAGTAATTATACCCATTTCTCCATTTTCTAAATAATATACTTGGTTTGTATATTTAAGTAAAGCAGGAACATCAGAAGCAATAAAGTTTTCATCTTTCCCTTTACCGATTATTAATGGACTATCTTTACGAGCACAGAAAATAGTTTCTGGATATTTTGTGTTCATAATTCCAAGAGCATAAGAACCTCTAAGCATTTTGATAACTTTTTGGATAGTTTTGAAGAAATCCTCTTCAGCATAAAGGTCTAAAAGATTAGGAATAACTTCTGTATCTGTTTCAGAAATAAAAGTATATCCTTTTTCAACTAGCATTTTTTTAAGTTCCATGTAATTTTCAATGATTCCATTGTGAACTACTGCTATAGTTAAATCTTTGTTGTAGTGTGGATGAGAATTCTCATCTGAAGGAGCACCGTGTGTAGCCCATCTAGTATGACCTATAGCAATATGACCTTCAATTCCAGTTTCTGCTAAGCTGTTGCTTAACATTTGTAAACGTCCTACTTTTTTTCTTATTGTGATTTTTGCCTCAGATTGAACAGCAATCCCAGCAGAGTCATAACCTCTATACTCTAACTTCTCAAGTCCATCTAAAATAACATCACTAGCAAGTTTTCCGCCTACGTATCCTACGATTCCGCACATAATTTGTTCCTCCTAAAAATTTTTAAAAGGAAATGTTACTTGAATAATTTTGTTCCACAAGTCACCTCATGGGTTTGTATATTCCTTAGGCTGTAACTACCTTAGAAGCATCCGCCGAATTTTCGATAGCTTCTCATCCTCGTCAACTTGAATTTCAAGTTCTGGCGCTTTTATATTCGATTTTTCTTTCCCTTATTGTAAAATTAATATTACAATTGTTTTTATAATAGCAAAAATATAGTATAATTGCAATAAGAAATTATTTCAAAAAAGAGTGAAACAAATTGTTTCCTAATATATAAAAATATTTGATATTGTCTTTTTTTAGATTAAATAGTACAATTATTAATCAGAATGGCTACAAGGAGAATATATGATAAAGAGATTATTAGACATAATAAGTAAAATAATAATAGAAAATATACCTTTTTTTATTGTGTTAGGAATATTAAGTTTATTTAACAATTCATATCTTTATCTTCATGAATTTAAGGAAATATTGTTAAAATATATATTGCCAACAACTCTTTGTTATAGTAGTGGTAAATTATTAGATAAGCGATATGGCGGACTTGTAAGTGTTGTTGTACTGGGAGCAGTACTTGTAAGTTATAATTTCCAATCATTTTTAGAACCAATAATAATAGGGATTGTATCAGGGTGGATTACTCAAAAATATTGTGAAGTAGTAGATAAGCTGAAAATTCCTGGAGCTGAGATGACTTTTCATAATTTGGGAACAGCTTTGCTAGCTGTAGGATTAAGTTTTGGTTTACATTTCTTACTCCCTTTTTATCAAAAATTTCAAACGTCAGTATCTTCAGAATTGTCTAGTGTTGTATTTGATAATTCATTTTTGCCTTTATTATCAGTAGTAATAGAACCTGCAAAAGTATTCTTTTTAAACAATTTAATTAATCATAGCTTATTATCTTCTCTAGGGTTTTTAGAGTTAAATGAAAAAGGGAAATCAATTTTTTTCCTATTAGAAACTAATCCTGGTCCAGGATTGGGATTATTGCTATGCTATTATATATATGAGAAAAAAAAGAAAAATACAGAAAAAGTTAAGGAAGCTCGTTCTAATATATTTATTCATTTTTTGGGTGGAATACATGAGGTTTATTTTGCATATGTATTAAGAAATTTGAAACTAATATTTGCTTTAATTGCTGGAGGAATGAGCGGTGTTTATTTTTTTCAGAAATTTAGTGTTGGTCTAGTAGGAGTAGCATCTCCGGGCAGTGTATTTTTATTGCTTCTCTTATCTCCTTTAGAAGATAAATTACATGTACTCTTTGGTATTATGATTTCTGCAGGAGTCACATTTACAATGGCTTTCCTAATTATAAAGAAAAATGATATAACATTTGATACAAGTGATTTAAATTATAGTGAGGCGATTATTTTGTCTAATAACAGGTTAGAAATATGTGTTTCTTGTGACGCAGGAATGGGTTCTAGTGCAATGGGAGCAACACTTCTTCGGAAAAAGTTGACAAAAGAAGGAATAAAAAATATAAAAGTAGTAAATAGCTCTATTGACTCTATCCCAGTAACATCAAATATAATAGTAGTTCATAGGCAATTAATTGATAGAATGACAATAGATACAACAGGAAAAGATATTTTTATAATTGATGATTTTATGGATAGCGGATTTTATGATGCTCTTGCAAAAAAGATTAAAGAACTATCTATGGTAGAAGAAGTAGAAAAATCATTTGTTCCAACCCTAAAAGAAGTAGAAAAAAAGATGGCAAATGAGGAAAATAAATCAAACGAAAAACGAAAAATACTGGAAAAAAGTAATATTCATCTGGATTTGAAGAGAACAGATAAAATATCAGCAATATCTAATGCAGGAAAGATACTTGTGGAAAATGGATATGTAGAAGAGGAATATATAGCTTCTATGATTGAAAGAGAGATGTTGTCAAACACCTATCTTGAAAATGGAATTGCAATACCTCATTGTACAGCTGATGGCTTAAAATATATAAAAAATAGTGGAATAGTAGTATTACAATATCCTTATGGGATAAGCTATGGGAATGGAAAAACAGTTTATCTTATAGTGGCTATAGCAAGTCTAAAAGATGGACACATGAATATACTAAAAAAATTATCAGAGATTTTTGATGATGAGAAAATGGCTGAACAGCTTTCTACAACAGTAGAAGTAGATGAGATTTATGAGAGTTTATTGAGTTTGGAGGAACAAGATGTTAAATAAAAGATGTGTAAATATAATAAAGTTTTTTTCAGATCATCCGAAAAATGTTTCATTAAAAGAACTGGCAGAAGCATTTGATGTAAGTGAAAGAAGTATACGTTATGATATCGATAATATAAATTATTTTTTGGCGAAAAATAAGCTAAATCAAATTGAAAAAGCTACAAAAGGCTTATTTGAATTAGATGAAACAAAAGAAAATATTGATAAAATTGCTGAAATATTAAATACAAGTTTCTATACTTATTCAAAGCACGAAAGAAAAGAGTATATAAAAGCACTAGCTTTATTTTCTGCTGATACAATAAAACTATATGAAATTGGAGAAGCTCTTTCTGTAAGTGTCAGTACAGTAAAGCTTGATTTGAAAGATATCAAGGTATTCTTAAACGAAAGTAAGTTAAAGTTGAAATATCTCTCTAAAATTGGTCTCATGCTAGTAGGAGAAGAGGAAAAAATAAGAAAGGCTCAACTGAAATTTCTGATGGAATATTTGGAAATTTCTAAAGATATTCTTATCAGCAAGATAAAAAAAGATGAAACTTTAGGCTACAAACTTATAAGAAACGAACTGAAATTTTACTTTGAAGATTTTCCCATAAGAGATATTAGAATTTTTATTAAAAGAATAGAAAAAGAACTGAAAACAGTAATTTCAGATGAAGCCTATAAAGTTTTACAATTTTATTTGATGCTTGCTCTTACAAGACTGAAAAACGGTCAAATAATTACAGATAGAGAAGATAATCAGAAGTTTTTGAAGAGTACAAAAGAATATAATGTGCTTATGAATGAGCTTCTTCATTTTGAAGACAATTTTGAAATCAAAATTAATGAGGCAGAAGTGCTTCTTCTTACTGAACTGTTTTTGGGAAGTCACTCATATAATTTCAACACTTCTTTTTATGAGAATTGGATAGAGATAGAAATTTCAATTAATGAAATAATAAAAGAAGTAAGCAAGCTTGTAGAAGTTGATTTGTCTAACGATAAGATACTTTTTGACGGGCTACTCAATCACTTAAAGCCCGCTATCTATAGAATTAGGAATGAAATCGTATTGGAAAACGAGATTTCTGCTGAGGTAGAAGAACTTTATAGCGACCTATTTGACGTAGTAAAAAGTGTGTGTGATAAAAAGCTTAAAACCTATATAAATAAAGATATTCCTAATGAGGAAATAGCTTTTTTAACTATACATTTTAAAACTGCATTAGATAGAAAAGTAAATAATCAAAAAGAAACTAAAAATATAATGATAGTTTGTGGATTTGGTTACGGAAGTTCAAAACTTTTGGCTCAAAAACTTGCTGAAAGATATGATGTAAATATATTGGACACGCTACCTTACCATAAATTTTTGGAAATAGAAAACTATGATGATATAGATTTAA
>JAGNSM010000127.1 GCA_017988045.1 Fusobacteriaceae bacterium | reverse complement strand
GCCTAAAGAAAATAGTCAAAGCTATAGGGGGAAAAACTAATCCACAGCGTCTATGTAAATTATATAAAATTTTTGAAGCTGTAGCAAATTGACTACACTTCATTATACAAGGGGGAATAATGAAAAATTTTATATTATTGATTCAATTTTTTACGAGAATACCCTTAAAAAACAAAGTTGAATATGAAGAAATTTCCTATGGAAAAATCACTTATCTTCTACCCTTAATAGGATTAATTATAGGAATCGGTGCATTTGGAATAAATTATATTTTAGATATATTCAAATTACCAATTTACATAAACTCATTAATTTTGTTAATATATTTTATTGTTATAACTGGTGGACTTCATTTAGACGGATTGGCCGATAGTTGTGACGGGATTTTTTCATACAGAAGCAGAGAACGAATTTTGGAAATTATGAAAGACCCACATATTGGAACTAACGGAGTTATAGCCTTAGTTGTAGCACTCTTATCAAAATTCGTGTTGTACTCTTATGGTGGAATAAAAGCAATAGCTCTCTCATTTATTGTTGGGAGATTAGCTATAATACTGTCAGCTTCATTGGGAGAGTACGCCAGAGATAAGGGAATGGCAATAGCCATTATAAAATATAATGATTTAAAAAGTTTTGTGAAAAGTTTGGTTATAGTGCTTTTAATATTTTCTTTTTTCAAAGAGTATATAATTTATTTGGGAATAAGTTTAGGTTTTGCATACATAATGCACAGACAAATAAGCAAAAAATTAGGGGGAATTACAGGAGATACTTTTGGATTTCTATGTGAAATTACTGAGATTTTTTTCTTGTTTGTGGTTATTTTAGGGGGAAGTTTATGAACGTTCTAAAAAAAATTAAAAATATAAAAGAGATAAATAGAGAAGTGCAAAATGAGTTTCAAAATAGACTTAATAAAATAATGAAACCAGTAAAAAGTCTTGGAAGAATTGAAACTATTGGAACTCAAATAGCTGGAATAAAAGAGACTTGCAATTATAGTGTAAAAAAAAGAAAGCATTTTGTTTTCGCTGCTGATAATGGGGTAGAGGTAGAAGGTGTTTCGTCTTGTCCAAGAGAGTTTACAAGGCTTGTTTCAGAATCAATGCTTTCTGGAACAGGAGCTATAGCAATATTATGTAAGACTTATAATGTCGATTTTTCATTGGTAGATATCGGGATAGATGGGAAAATTAAGGGGAAATATTCAAATTTTATAGACAGAAAGATAGCTTATGGAACTAAAAATTTAAAAAATGAGAGTGCCATGAGTTTAGAAGAAGTTTATAAAGCTTTTGAGATTTCTTTTGATTTGGTTAAGAAGGCTAAAAAGAAATATAGCATACTTTCTTGCGGAGAGATGGGCATAGGAAATACAACAAGTTCAGCTTGTCTTATATATAAGATTTTAGGTGGCGATTTAGATTTTATTGTAGGCCTTGGGTCAGGAATAAATAGTGAAACTTTACAGCACAAAAAAATGATTATAGAAAAGGCCTGTGAAAGAGTTAAATCACAAGATATTTATGAGATTCTTGCAGAATTAGGTGGATATGATTTAGCTGGAATGGTAGGATTTTACTTAGCTTGTGCTTATTATAGAGTTCCCGTTATTTTAGATGGTTATATTTCTTTGGCAGCAGCACTTGTAGCTTATAAAATTAATCCAAAAGTTAAAGATTTTCTGATTCCTTCACATCAAACCGAGGAAAAAGGGTCAATGTTAGTTTATGAACATTTAAACATTACTCCATTTTTATATATGAATATGTGTCTTGGAGAAGGGACAGGGTCAGTATTAGTTTATCCTATTTTGGATAGCATTAAGCCTATTTATAAGAAAATGTTAACGAAGGATGAGGTATATAAAAGATATAACTAAACGCTACTTGTGCGATTTTGATTAAGCAAATAATAGAACCGCAACTTATGCAGTTGCATCGCATAAGCGTGACGCTTAACCCATTATAAATCTAAGAAAACTAGAATTTTTTATTTTCTATAATTCAATCCAACGTTAGGTTGGTGCGGTGTGCTGCACAAGCATGGTTTTAATTGTTTTTCAAAAATATAAATATTTATTGGGAGATTTTATGCATAAAAATATTATGATTTTAGGGACAGCCTCTTCAGCAGGGAAAAGTTTAATAACCACAGCACTTTGCCGTATATTTTATGAAGATGGATTTAAGGTAACTCCTTTTAAGTCTCAAAATATGTCGTTAAATTCTTTTGTTACAAAAGATGGCCTAGAAATGGGAAGAGCCCAAGTGGTTCAGGCAGAAGCTTGTGGAATGGAACCGGAAGTTTTCATGAATCCTATACTTTTGAAGCCAAACTCTGACAATGGTTCTCAAGTTATTGTAATGGGAAAAGCTCTTCAAAATATGAAAGCATCAGATTACTTTGAATACAGAAAAGTTTTAAGAGGTAAAATAGAAGAAGTATATGAAAATATTAAAGAGAACTTTGATATGTCAGTAATAGAAGGCGCTGGAAGTCCAGCAGAAATCAATCTTAATAAAGATGATATTGTTAATATTGGAATGGCTAAAATTGCAAAAGCCCCTTGTATTCTAGTGGCAGACATTGATAAAGGTGGAGTTTTTGCTTCAATTTATGGGACAGTTATGCTTCTTAGTGAAGAAGACAGGTCATTTATAAAAGGTATTATTATCAACAAGTTTAGAGGAGATATAAAGATTCTTGAACCGGGACTAAAAATGATAGAGGATTTAGTAAATATACCCGTTTTAGGAGTTATGCCTTATTTTCAACATAATATAGAGGAAGAAGATTCAGCTAGTGAAAACTCTTCCCGTTCCTTTGGGAATGGAGCAATAAAAATTAGTGTAATTAAACTTCCACACATGAGTAATTTTAATGACTTTGACCCATTTAAGATGTATCCAGAATGCCAGCTAAAATTTGTCACGAAGGTAGAAGAGTTAGAAAATTCTGATTTGATAATTATTCCGGGAAGTAAAAACAGTATTAGTGACTTAATTTATCTTAAAAATAATGGATTTTTTGAAAAACTGGAAGAGGAAAAAAATAAAAATACTCTTATTTTAGGTATTTGTGGGGGTTTACAAATTCTAGGAAACGAAATTACCGATCCATACGAAATAGAAAGCAGTAAGAACACAGAAAAAGGTTTGGGATTTTTAGATATTAGTACAATATTGGAGAAAGAAAAAACCACTACACAATTTTTTGGAAAATCAATAGAATCAATAGAAGTATTAGATATGAAAAGCAATTTTGAATTTTCAGGATACGAAATTCATCAAGGCGTTTCAAAGGGAAAAGCAAAAATATTTCTTAAAAATGAAAGCCAAGATATTGGATTTGTTAATGGGAATGTCATAGGGACTTATTTGCATGGTGTATTTGAAGAGGGAAATTTCTTAAAAGCAATTTTAGATTATCTGAAAAAAGAGAATCAATCTGAAAAGAAAAGTTTTAAGGAGTTTAAAGAGAAAGAATATAATAAACTTTCAAAGATTAGTAGAGAATCTTTGGATTTGAATAAAATTTATGAGATAATGGGGATAAAAAATGAGTCTGATTTATAAAATAATAATTGCTTATATGTTAGATTTAATTTTGGGAGACCCTTATAGAATCCCTCATCCAATAACTTATATAGGCAAATTAATAAAAAAAATTGAAAAACTATTTTATCCTTTGAAAAATAAGAAGTTTTGGGGAGTTATTTTTAATTTAGTAGTTTTATCTGTAGTATATACTGTATCTTTTTTTATCAGTAAAATTGTGGTTTTAGAAATTTATTTTCTGTATACAATTTTTGCCAGTAAATCCTTGGTAAAAGAGAGTTTTAAAGTATACAAAGCTCTTTCTGAAAAAAATCTATCTGAAGCGAGAAAACAGTTGTCCTATTTGGTAAGCAGAGATACAGAATCTTTGTCAGAAAAAGATATAATAAAGGGTACTATAGAAACTTGTTCTGAGAATATAACAGACGGAATTATTGCGCCAATGTTTTATATGTTTATTGGGGGACTTCCACTAGCTATGACATATAAAGCAATTAACACAATGGATTCAATGATTGGATATAAAACAGAGACGTACATAAACTTTGGGTGGTTTTCAGCGCGTTTAGATGATTGGGCAAATTTCATCCCTGCTCGTTTAGGAGGAATGATTTTTATTCCATTAGCTTCCTTAATTTTGAGATATAATTATAAAAACTCATTGAAAATATATTTTAGAGATAGAAAAAATCATTCAAGTCCTAATTCTGCTCATACAGAAAGTTCAGTAGCGGGAGCTATGGAAATAAGACTTGGAGGGCCAACAGTATATTTTGGAAAGGTAGAAGAGAAAAAGTATATTGGAGATGAAAAAAAAATTCTAGAGATTTCCGATATTCTGAAAACTCATAAAATTATCTACTTTTCGGGAGCCATAGCCTTAATTTGCTATTCATTATTTTTTGGAGGTATAAATGTCATTACATGGTGGAGATATTTACAAAATTTATAGAGAAAATGGAAAAAAAGTAATAGATTATTCTGCAAATATTAATCCTTTAGGTTTTCCTAAAGAATTAAAAAAAAATATAATAAAAAATATAGGCAATTTAATACATTATCCAGACCCTAATTATATGGAGCTAAAAGAATCTATTAGTAGAAAAATAGGAGTTCCAGTAGAAAGTATTTGTGTAGGAAATGGTGCTACAGAATTAATATTTTTGTGGATGAAAGTGTTGAAACCTAAAAAAACACTTATAATTTCTCCTACTTTTGCTGAATATGAAAGAGCCTTAAAGGAAGTAAGTAGTGATGTTTATTATTTTGAATTAACAGAGGGAAATGAGGAATTTTATCTTGATTTTGAAAAGTTGAGAGAAGAATTAAAGAAAAATTATGATCTAGTAATTTTATGTAACCCTAATAATCCAACAGGAAATTTTGTTAATAGAAAAAACTTTAAAGAGTTATTAAATGATATAAATTTTTCAAGTACTAACTTTTTTATAGATGAAGCTTTTATTGATTTTATTAGGAATGGAGAGGATTTATCATTTAAACATTTTGAATCAGATAGAGTGATAATAATAAGAGCTTTTACAAAATTTTTTGGAATTCCCGGTTTGAGATTAGGGTACTCAATTTGTTATAATAAAAAATGGGTTTCTACAGCCAATAATTTGAAAGAACCATGGACTATCAATACTTTTGCAGCTTCTTGTGGAGAAATTTTATTAAACAGTAATAAATACATAGAAAAGACTTATAAAACTCTAGAAAAAGAAAAAAATAGAATGTTAAATGGATTAAAAAAAATAGAAAATATTCAAGTATTTAAAAGTGAAAGTAATTTTTTATTAATAAAATTAATGGAAATTAGTGGAACTGAATTATATAATAAACTACTCGAAAAGGGATTTCTCATTAGAAGATGCGAAAATTTTAATTTTTTAGATGATTCATATGTAAGGATTGCTATAAAAGACAAGAAATCAAATAAAAATTTCATAAAGGCTATTAATAAGATAACAAAAAATAGAAATGTTTAAAAATGTGAAAGTAACTTTTTTAACTGATATTTAAAAAAATTATAGAAATTAATAAGGCTGCCAAATTGGCAGCCTTATCTAATTAAACTATTTTTTTATTTTAACTTTCATTAGGACATCTCCAGCTTTTATTGATCCTGTAGATCTTACTAATTCTTCTACTACATCCATGTTAGAGATTATTACAGGTGTTTTATGAGATTTTGCATTAGCTTTGATATAATCTAAATCAAACTTAACTA
>JAGNSM010000126.1 GCA_017988045.1 Fusobacteriaceae bacterium | reverse complement strand
TCTGGTGAAATATCTATTATATTAGAACTTTCTATTATATAAAATATGTCGTTTAAAACAACTTTTTCTGAATTTGAAAAATTAAGATTTGCAATAAGTATAGCAAATTCATTTTTTTCTTTATTCATTTTTTTAAGAGCAAATATATTTTCATTTTTCTGTGATAAATAATAAATATCATTTTCTTCAGAAAAAATAGTATAACTAGATTTTATATCATTGATTTTTTTAATATAATCTTTAATATCAAATTCTTCATGCTCAAAATCAAAACTAAAAGAACTTAAATCATTTAATTTTATTTTGCTACCAGTTTCAAATCCTATAGGAACAGAAACTCCATTGTTTAAAAGAGCAGCTATAGCATAAAAAATCTTCTGAGCATTTTCATTTCCATTATATTTTTTAGAAACTCTTTCAGTATCATAGTTTTCTGGGAAAGATATGAGTTTTACATTATCTTTTAATTTGTAATGTTGTTCGAAGAACCAAGGTGCCTTAAAATCCCACCATTTGAAAGAAGTAAATAAATAATCTACTCCAGCTCTCGACAAATCCATCATGTCTCCAAAACTAGCTCCCAAATTGTCACCAATAAATTCTATATGAGGATATTTATTTTTTATATCTTTAATAAATTCTTTTAGTTCTTTTTGAGGTAAACAATAAGCTGAATGCAGCTTAATTATATCTACACCATATAAAATATAAGTTTCTGTCAAATCTCTCCAATATTGCCAAATAGAATTTTTAATTTCAGGATTATCAGAGTTATTATTAAGCTCCAATAAATCTCCCCATTCAATCCAACTATTTTGGGCTTTTATAGTGTATTTTTTTAGAGAACCATCTTCCATAATATACCATTCAGGATGTTCAACTAAAAGGTCAGAATCTATTGAAGTATGAGTAAAAATAAGTTCATATATTACTTTTATTCCTTTAGAATGGCAAGTATCTATAAAATTTTTGAATTGCTCAGTTCCACCTGTAGAAAATGGGTCAATAAACTCCTCACAAAATTTATAGAAATTTTTAGGAGCATATATGTTTCTATTGTAACCAGTCTGAAATATTGGATTAATATAAACAACGTTAAAACCTAAGCTTTTTATATAATCTAATTTATCAATCCATAAAGGCATTTTACCAGCTACTAAAGGAAAAAGATTGTATATTTTCATAAGGTCACCTGCTTCCGAATGTAGTTAATTTTAGCATATCCATAGTTTATTATCAACTTTAAAATAATATAAAGAATAAATTAACTTAGTATTAAAACGAAGATTAAATAAATCCACTGTTTTTGTAGAGTATAGAAAAAAATAACTTTTATTATGTTAATAATTTAACCTGAAAATTTCATTTTTATTTTACAAACATCACGAATTTCTATACGAAATATCTATTGATTTTCCTTTTTACAAAACAAATATTATTTAATTTTCAAATCTTCTTTGATAAGTTTTTTTAATTCTTCCAAAATATCTTTTTCTTCTACCTTTTTTACAATTTGCCCTTTTTTAAATAAAACTCCATAACCTTTTCCACCAGCAACACCATAATCTGCTTCACGAGCTTCACCGGGGCCATTCACAACACAACCCATAACTGCGATTTTTATATTTTCTTTATATGATTTGAATTCTTTTTCCACTTCATTTGCAAGTCCAATAAGGTCGATTTCTGTTCTTCCACAAGTTGGACAAGAAACTATTTCTGCTCCATCATTTCTTATATCAAGGACTTTTAATATTTCTTTGGCAACAGCAATTTCTTCTACAGGGTCAGCTGTAAGACTAACTCTAATAGTATCTCCAATATCACGAAGTAATAAACTTCCGATTCCAATACTTGATTTTATGGTACCACTAAAAGTAGTACCAGCTTCTGTTACTCCTAAATGAAGTGGATAAGAAATCTGTGGAGCGATTAAATCATAAGCTTTTGTCATTACTTTAACGTTGCTGGCTTTTATTGAAATAATAATATCTGTAAAATTAAATTTTTCTAATAGGGCAATATGATATAAGGCACTCTCTACAAGGGCTTCTGGTGTTGGATGTCCATATTTTTCAAGGATAGATTTTTCTAATGAACCACCATTAACTCCAATTCTAATTGGTACACCAAACTCTTTAGCTTTATTTACAACAGCTTCTACCTTATCATCACTTCCAATATTTCCGGGATTTATACGAAGTTTATCTATTCCATTTTCAATAGCTTCCAATGCTAATCTATAATCAAAATGAATATCTGCTACTAAAGGAATATGAATTCTTTCTTTAATTGCTTTAATTGCTTTAGCGGCAGCCATATCATTAACTGTAACTCTTACTAACTCACAACCAGCGGTCTCTAATGCCAAAATTTGAGAAACTGTAGCTTCTACATCACTAGTTTTTGTATTTGTCATTGACTGAATAATAACATCATTACTTCCACCAATAAAAATGTTTCCTACTTTAATTTTTTTGGTATTTATTCCCATCTTATCTCCTCTGAACAAATTATTTTATGTCTTATTAATTATATTATAAGCCTTAGTTTAGTACAAGAAATTTCTTAAAATAAAAAGAATAGGCTTGGGGAACCTACTCTTTTTGGTAAAGGACATCTATGAAACGAAAATAAAAAAAGGAGATGTTTCTTAAAATAAATATACTTTCATAAAAATAGTTTTCCTTTTTTAGATTAAAATTATTTTTAACCTTGCAAAAACATAGGAAATAATCTAATATTGACGGTGGAGGTAGAGATGAACAGTTTTCAATTAAAAATTATTGCATGTATATTAATGGCTATTGACCATGTAGGAGCCATTATGTTTCCAGATATTGATTTATATAGAATTATAGGGAGATTAAGTTTTCCTATTTTTGCATTTTTATTAACAGAAGGGTATATTCATACCAAAAATCTTAAGAAATATTTCATTAGACTTTTTATTTTTGCAATAATTCCTCAAATTCCTTATAGTTTAGCCTTTGGAATAGATATATTGAATATATTTTTCACTCTTTTCTTTGGGATGTTAGCAATTTTAGTTGATGATAAGATTAATAATGTTTACAAAAAATGGGGACTTATTTTAGGTATAGTAGCGATTAGTGAATTATTACATATGGATTATGGTTATTATGGAATTATAATGATATTTCTATTTAAAAAATATAAGGACAATTGGAAAAATCTTGTAATTACACTAATACTACTTAATATAAGCATATATCCAATATGGGATTTACAAGTTTTTTCTTTAGGAGCATTGCCTCTTATAAAGATGTATAATAAAAAAATTGGATTTATGAATAAATTTGTTAAATATGGATTTTATTCATTTTATCCTGTACATATATTAGTTATTTATTTGATAAATGAGTATGTGTTGAAAAAATAAGTTGAATGTATTGTTGTTTGTAAACAAGGGTATAACAAAGATATCTCCCTATGGGCGATATGACAACATCTAGTTTATTCCTAATTTTCTGTCATTTCGAGGAACGAGAAATCTCTTAGATACCGAGTTGAGTGCGGATATCAATTGTTTTGAGGCACTAGAAGACTAGAGATATCTCCTTACAGTCGATATGACAAGATTGTAATTATTAAAAATATGCTGTTATTTCGAGGAACGAGAAATCTCCGAAGATAACTAGTTGAGTTCAGATATCAATTGTTTTGAAATATAAGAAAACTTGAGATGTCTCCTTTGGTCGATATGATATAATTTATTTGGTTACACAATCATTCTGTCATTTGGAGAAACAAGAAATCTACAAAAAAATAGATCTAATAAAACAATATATTCGTTCAAATAATAATCATTTGGTCGAGTTTAGAATAAATTATAACACTTAACTAGTGTAGTTTCATTGACAAAGAGAGAAATAAAATATATAATTTATAAATACGAATTTTATAGGTGATAGATGTGAACAATAATGGACATAGACAAAGATTAAGAGAAAAATATCTTAAAGGTGGAATAGAAGGTTTCTTAGATTATGAGATACTTGAGTTATTTTTGACTTATGCTAGTCCCAGAAAAGATTGTAAGGCAAAATCTAAAGAGCTTATAGGAAAATTTGGTTCTTTAGAAGGAGTATTTAATGCACCTAAGGAAAAATTGTTAGAAATAGAAGATATGGGGAATGCATCTTATATTTTGATAAAGCTTTTTAAGGATATTCAAAAATATATATACAAAGAAGATAAATTGAGGGGTAGAAAAATTTCATCAACAAAGGAGCTTATTGAATATTTAAACTATGATATGGCAAATTTGCAGGTAGAAGTTTTTAAAATTATTTTTTTAGACACGCAAAATGTTTTTATTAATGAAAAAACAATTGTTGTGGGAACAATAGATAAGAGTTATATATACCCAAGAGAACTTCTGAAAGAAATATTTGAGCATAACGCAAAATCTGTTATTTTTGCACACAATCATCCATCGGGAAATCTTAATCCGTCAAAGGCTGATATAAATTTTACAAATTCAATGAGAAGCTTATTAAAAGAGCTTGAAATTAATCTGTTAGACCATGTAATTATTGGGACTAGCGGACATTATAGCTTTTTGGAAGAAAACTTGTTATAAAAGAGATTGAAAATTTGATTTTCAATTATGAACTGAATTAATCGGGAGGATTTATGAAATATAAAGTTGTAGGAGTAATCTTTGAGATTACTAAAAAAAGATACTACTTCGAAGTTACAGATAATTACCCTTACAAAAAAGGTGATAAAGTTATAGTAGATACAGCAAGAGGGCAAGAACTAGGAGTAGTTTATGCAGAACCTCAAGATTTAGATGAAAAAGTTTTGGTATTACCACTAAAACCCGTTTTGAAATTAGCGAGTAAAACTGAATATGAGCATTTTTTAGAGCTAAAAACCAATGCAGATAAAGCTTATGAAGAATGTAAATCTAAAATATTTGAACATGAGTTACCAATGAAACTTGTAGCTGCAGAGTATACATATGATAAAACAAAACTTATATTTTATTTTACAGCAGAAGGTAGAATAGATTTTAGAAAATTAGTAAAAGACCTTGCAGCAATATTTAAGCTTAGAATAGAATTAAGACAAATTGGAGTAAGAGACGAAGCTAGAATACTTGGAACTATGGGTGTCTGTGGATTAGAATTATGTTGTCGTTCATTTATAAATAAATTTGACTCAGTATCTATAAAAATGGCTCGTGACCAAGGCTTAGTTATCAATCCAAGTAAAATAAGTGGTGCATGTGGAAGATTATTATGTTGTATCAAATATGAGTATGCACAATATGGAGAAGCTATTAAAAACTTCCCAGCTCAAGGGCAAATAATTGAAACGCCTATGGGAAAAGGAAGAGTAGCAAGTATATCTCCGTTAAATAATTTCATGTATGTAGATGTTTTTGAAAAAGGAATTAATAGGTTTGAGTTAAGCGAAGTAACTTTTGATAAAAAAGAAGCTCAACGTTTACAAGATGCTATGAACTATGTAGATAAAGATATTAAAAAACTGGAAGCTATAGATTCAGTAGAATAAGAAGAAAATTATGATAATAGAAGATGAAACACTTGAAGATTTACCTAGTGTAAATTGTAAAATAATTCAGAAAAAAAAAGGTTTTAGATTTACAGTGGATTCCATATTACTTGTAAATTTTTTAAAGTTAAAAAAAAATACGAATTTGCTTGATATAGGGACAGGAACGGGAATAATGCCACTACTTTTATGCAGAAAAGAAGAGATAAATCTAATTACTGCTGTGGAAATAGAAACGGAAATTGCCAAAATGTTTGAGAAAACTATTGAAATAAATTCTTTA
>JAGNSM010000125.1 GCA_017988045.1 Fusobacteriaceae bacterium | reverse complement strand
AAAAATTGAATGATCATCAAATTCTTTTAAATAGTCTACTTCAAACGTTTTAAATAAGGAAATGTATAAGTTTTCTTTAGATTGAAAGTAATAACTCACCATTGAGCTATTCAATTTTGCTTCAATCGCAATATCCCGAATTGACGTTGAATGATATCCTTTTTTTGAGAATAAATCGATAGCAACTTCCTGTATATGAGTTTTGGTATCCATATCGTAGTTTATTTAATTTTAAATCCTTTGATTGAGTTCCCACGAATTGCTCTTCTAAATAACACCAATCTTCTATGTTTAAACACCCCATAATGGTGCGTAAATACCAACACTAAAATTGGAATGATTAGCCATAATAATGTTCCTAATATAATTTTGCCTGAAGACATTAAAGAATTAAGCATAGCGGATTGATACATCTGCATCCCATTCGCTATCTGTGTTGCATCCCAATAAACAGATACATCACTTAAACTTTGCCATTGTGCTTGATAACTTGCCCATCCGATTATAGCTCCGCCAAATGCTGTTGCTACAAATGATCTAAATGATAAAAGAATTGGCATCATCCCCATCATTTCAGACATATCCAAATCTAAACATGCATAAAACCAAATACCAATAAATAGTATACCCATTCCTAAACCTTTAATCATCATTGAATATTTCAAATAATCAATATCCATTTGAGGGCTAATCAGAAAATACAAACACAACGTATGAAGAAAAAAGGCTATAAAACCAGCTGCTATGTAATATTTCATTGGCCATTTATTTTTAAATCCATAAAAGGCCATCACACCAGCGATAATAACACCAGGAATCATCCATAGGTTAATTTCCGCATTGATTAAATTATTATATCCAAGTACCCCTACAGAATATTGCATAAATACCGAAGAACTCGCTAAATAAATACCTAAGAAAACAAGTAGGATAAATGAATGTTTTACATTTGATCTTTTAAATACACTAAAGTCAATCAACTTCCTTTTTATAAATTTTTGGCGATAAATCAGAAGTCCAAATAATAGCATCCCCAAAATTAGAGAACCTATAATATAAGGTGAGTTGAACCATGCTTGTTGTTTCATAAAAACAAAGAAGTAGTTGAAACTCATAAATGAACTGGATAATAGTATGATTGACAACCAATCTATATGATATAACGGAAGCTTACGACAAAATCTTTGATTATGCTGAAATATCAATGAACAAGCAGCAATAAGCAACATGATGATAGCCATATAGTAGTATGGAGTTTCCCAACTATTATTAAAAACCATTTTTGCAAAATAATAGGACGATAATTGACCAAACCCTATTGATAGTGGATAAAATATAGCATAAAACTTCCCTCTATCTCCTGTTGGAGATAAAATAAACATGACAGGAAGAATCATTTCTATCATTGGAAACATTTTAAAAAATCCAATTAGAAAGCTACACACAATAAGCACATACGGATTATCTGTGGTTGCACACATGATAGACAACGTTGCTAATATTATTGAAGATCCAGCTATAATTTCTTTGGATCGAAAACGCATTTTAACACGCATTAAAATCGTAATTGCGATCCCCATACCAATGGTACCAGCATTGTTAGCCATAGATGCGTATTCAGAATAGGTTGCTAATGCTCCAGTCAAATCTGTCAGTACACTGGTATATACTCCCGATACAGTCATGATTGGGAATAAGAAGAAGATTATTAGTAGAAGCATTAAAGGTTTGGGAACCCAGTCTGCAAAAGGACCTCTATTATACATTTTTTATTAGTTTATTGTTACTTGCACGTTCATTCCTGCACGTAACTGTTTTAAATCTTCTATTTTATTTTTGTCAGTAAACTCAATACGTACAGGAATTCTTTGTTGAACTTTCACGAAATTCCCTGTAGAGTTATCAACTGGTACAGCTGAATATCTTGCACCTGTGGCACCCGAAATAGCAGTAATTTTACCTTCGAACTCTTTACCACCTAATGCATCTACCGTAACCTTAGCTAATCCGCCAATCTTTACATTCTCCATTTGATTTTCACGGTAGTTAGCCGTAATCCACACATTGTTGATATCTACAATTGTTGCAACCTGCTGACTAGGATTTAATAATTGACCAACATTAACTGATCTTCTACCCATTATACCATCATGAGGTGCTGTAATTACAGTATATGATAAATTTAATTTTGCCATTTCCAATGC
Organism: Fusobacteriaceae bacterium; assembly: GCA_017988045.1. GTDB lineage: Bacteria > Fusobacteriota > Fusobacteriia > Fusobacteriales > Fusobacteriaceae > JAFGUR01. Next base: position 3,699 of record JAGNSM010000125.1, on the reverse strand, counting down.
ATTTTCAGCACGTTTAATCTCTGCGTCATTCATACCTAAACGAGATTTCACCTCATTTACTGTTAATTCACTAGATCTCTTTGTATTTACTACAGATTGTAATTGTGCAATTTGCACCTCTAATTGAGCTTTTTGAGATTCGTACTCCGTTTTAATTTGATCAAATTGTTGACGTGTAACTGCTTCATCTTTTAAAAGATTTTGGTAACGATTGAAGTTTTGTTCTGCATTCCATAATCTTGCTTTAGCAGCTTTGATCCCTGCACTAGCTGCCTGAACATTAGCACCTACTGTATTGACATTATTAGATGCTGTGTTTACGGATTGAGAGGTTACATTTTTAGAAGCTAGAGCTGCCATGTAAGCTGCTTCTGCTTGACCAACTTGCGTTAGAATCTCTCGATTATCTAATATTAGTAAAGTATCTCCCTTTTTTACGGGTTGATGTTCTACAAATCTAATTTCTTTGATGTATGCTGATACTCTAGTATTAATAGGATTAATAAATGATTCTACTTGAGCTGCATTGGTATATTTATCATTACCAAAATTGAAGTACGATTTTACAACCCAAAATAATCCTCCTAGTACCATTACTAATACTACAAGATTGATCAATTTTGCAATATTTGATTTTTTCTTTTTTTGTTCGTTTTTAGCAACAGTTTTATTATTTGACTGTACTGTTTTATTATTTTCTGTATTTTCTGCGTTTTGTGACATTTCTATATTGAGTTTATTTTATTAATACTTTATTTTATAATTTTAACTAAAGCGTACCTGCTTCTTTTAATAATTTATAGTAAGCAAATACAATATTGATTTCTGAATTAGCGAATTGAAGTTCAGCATCTAGTTTAGCGTTACTCGCATCAATTAAATCTAATAATATGGCTAATTGATTGTTGTACTTACTTTCCATAATACGGTAGTTTTCCGCTGTTAAATCTTTATTAACTTTCAATGTATTATTTTGCGTTAATGCTTCATTGTATTTAATGTATGCAGCATTAACAGCTACTTTCATCATTTCTGAAACTTCATTAGATTGACGTATAGCTTTTTCCTTTTCTAGACGATTTAATTGAATTTTCTTTGGTGCTTTAAATAATGCATCAATATTAAAATTTAAAGATAGCCCAGCACTCCATCCATTGGTATACATATCCATTGCAGGATTTGAAGTCGTAATAGGTCTTTGTAAAGTATTACCTGCGAAAGCTGACAGCGAGGGCATCATATCAGATCTCGAAATTTTCTCTGAAACAGCATAGATATCTACCGCCTTTTCTGTTTGCTTAATCGTTGGATGATTCACTAAATCGCCATAGTAACTAGCTAGAGGAAGTATTTCTAAACTTTCAGTTACAATACTTTCATCTGGTATAATTTTTACACCCTCATCCAAGCCTAATGCTACCGTTAGTTGCTTATTCAGAATACTTTGGTTATTTTGAACAACCTGTAATGCCAATTTCAGATTAGACAGTTGCAGTTCTCCTCGAATAACATCATTACGAGTAACCATTCCTTGTTTATAAAACTTGTTGATGTTATCTAATCTTTCTTGAGCTAACTCAATATTCTTATGATAAACTTTTTCTTGATTGTAAAGTTTAAAAAGATCTAAATAGTACCCTGCGCTTAGGAGTTTTATATTAAGTTCATTAGACTCATAATTCAATTGTGAAAGATCTTTTTTAAGATTTTGAATTTCGACAGCATTTTTCACTACGCCACCTTTCCAAATGAGTTGACGTGCTTCAACGGAAAATTTGTTACCAAAGTTTGGCATATCTACACGTGAGGAATTAGAAAAGTCTTTATCAATGATATGTGCATCACCTAAATAATATCCTTGTAATCCGGTAGAAATCTCTGGTAAAAATTGATTTTTTGCAACTTTTATATTTTGCTCTGCAATTTGAACATCAGATTCCGAAACTTTTAATGTTGGATGATTTTTTTTCACTAGGTCAAAAAGCTCAGAAACAGAAAGTTTCAATGCACTATTTTCTTGAGCTTGTAAGTAAATAGGTGATATTAAAATCCCTAAAGCAAAGACCATTTTTTTTAACTTACTATGTATCATTTTTATACTTTAAATTTTATGATACAAAGGTCAATCAATCAGTTGATTGAGAAAAGGTCTGTAGAACTTCAAAAGAAGTCCAAATGGTAGGTTGTTTAAAAAGATTGAATTAAAGTGTTTTCCAATCGATAATGTTTAGGACTTAGACCTGTGTGTTTTTTAAAGAATTTCCCGAAAGTATATTGGTCTGCAAAGCCTAATTGATTGGCTATCTCTTTTATAGAAGTGTTATTATCTAATAGGTTAATTTTAGCTTCGTTGATAACAGAATCCGTGATAAAATATGTAGGCGGTACTTTTGTTATTTCTCTAACCGTATTGGATAAATACTTAACTGTAATATATAATTTATCAGCATAGAATTTTAACTCTTTTTCATTCTTGAAGTGTAAGGAAACTAATCTAATGAAGTCAAGAGCAATTTCTTCTTTTCTAGAACTGGTAGCATTTGAATCATTAAAACCCATAATAAGTTTTCCAAAGACACTGTATATTATTATTGAAACAATATTCCACATTATTTCATTTTTAAATGAGAATTCAACTCCTGAATCGTAATAGGACTTAAGTTGTATAAATTGGTTTATTAAATACTGTAATTCTAAACTGTTATGATATATCTTGTTTTTATTGGTTTCATCGTTTGCTATTCTATATGCATCGTATCTGTTGATATTGATATTAGTGTACTTTCTTATCGTCTCTTTATTACTAGATAATAAGTAAATTTTAAGGTCTAAAGAAGTATCAATTAGCTTATATAGATTATTAGATGAAATAATAATCACATTTCCTTTTTGAAAGCAAAGACCATTACCATTTACTTCTAAAGTAATCGAACCTTCATAAACCAATATAAAAGCAAAATTTTCAGGACGAAAGGATTGTCCTATTTTTGTATTCTCAAATAAAAATTTCTCATCAAGGATTCGAAGCATATTCTAATTTATCAAAAATATTTTTATATTATTTTAAGGATTAAATGTATGATTTTTAAATGTATTATCATTCCACGAATCCATAACAATTAATACACGAATTTTTCAACTGCTTTATCCAATTCCTCGCTAATTACTTTGGCGTAAATCTGCGTAATACCGATATCTGAGTGATCCATTAATTTTGAAACATATTCAATACGCATTCCATTATTTAACGCATTGGTAGCGAATGTATGACGGCTTAAATGAAAGGATAAAGGGAAGGGAAGTTCCATTGTTTTACCTAATCTTCTTAATTTTTGACCGCATAAAATGTTCTTGGCATTGATGATATGTGCTTCAGTATTTTTATTCATCTCAAATAACTCTTGGTCTTCGATGATTGGAAAAATAAAATCTGTTGGCTTGGTTAATTCTGATTTATAGTTTTGTAATATATCTAAAGCTTGTTGCCCTATCTTAAAACTATGTTGACGACCAGTTTTACGAATGGTTTTAGTGATTCGATTTTCTTTTGCATTAAAATTTTCCCATTTCAACGTTACTACATCGCTAAAGCGTAATCCACCTGCATATACCGAAAAAATGAACATATCCCGAAAAACTTCGTCTTTTCCTTCATATTCTATCTTATAATTTTTCAATTGCTCCAACTGCTCTTTGTTT
>JAGNSM010000124.1 GCA_017988045.1 Fusobacteriaceae bacterium | reverse complement strand
TAAAAATGGCTAGTCATAATGACTAGCCACAATTTTTTTATTTATGATAATTAGGTGCTTCTTGTGTAATCGAAATATCATGAGGATGTGACTCTTGAAGTCCAGCTCCTGTTATTTTTACAAATCTAGCATCTGTTTTTAATTTAGCTATTGTTTCAGTTCCACAGTAACCCATTCCTGATCTTAATCCTCCACAAAGTTGGAAAATTACATCTTCTAGTTTACCTTTGTAAGCAACTTTTCCTTCAATTCCTTCTGGAACAAGTTTTTTCTCAGCAGTTTTTCCTTGGAAATATCTATCAGCACTTCCTCTTTTCATTGCTGCCATAGAACCCATACCTACATAAACTTTGAATCTTCTACCTTCATATAGTATTTCTTCTCCCGGTGCTTCCTCTGTTCCTGCTAGAAGTCCTCCAACCATTACACAATCTGCTCCAGCAGCTATAGCTTTTACTATATCTCCAGAAAGTTTAATTCCACCGTCAGCTATAACTCCTACACCATGTTCTTTACAAACTTCATAAACATCATTTACAGCAGTTAATTGAGGAACTCCTACACCTGCTACAACTCTTGTTGTACAGATACTTCCAGGACCTACTCCTACTTTTACTGCATCTGCTCCAGCTTTTATAAGGTCTAAAGCTGCATCTGCTGTAACTATATTCCCACCGATTACATTCAATTCTGGATATTTAGTTTTAATTTCTTTTACTTGATTAATAACACCTTGAGAATGTCCATGAGCTGAATCTACAGTTATTATATCAACTCCAGCTTTTACTAGTGCATCTACTCTATCCATAGTATTTCCACCTACACCTACAGCTCCTCCTACTCTTAATCTTCCTTGAGGATCTTTACATGCATTTGGATATTCAACTATATTATCAATATCTTTAATTGTAATAAGACCTTGTAATTTATAATTGTCATCAACTATCGGTAATTTTTCAATTCTATTTTCTAAAAGTACATCTTTAGCTTCATCTAAAGTAACTCCTACATGACCAGTTATTAAATTATCTTTAGTCATAATATTCACTACTTTTTCATCCATATTTTTTCTGTATTTAAGATCTCTATTTGTAATTATCCCAACAAGAGTTCCATCATCATCGACTACTGGTAACCCAGAAACTTTATACGTTCCCATTATATGTTCAGCATCTGCAAGTATTGATTCTTTTTTAAGAGTTATTGGATTTGTTATCATTCCAGATTCGTTTCTTTTTACTTTGTCTATCTCAGCAGCTTGTTCTTCAATAGACATATTTTTATGTACAAATCCTATTCCACCTTGTCTTGCAAGCGCAATAGCTAATTTTGCCTCAGTAACTGTATCCATTGCAGCACTCAAAAAAGGTATATTTAACTCTAAACTTTTAGTTAATTTTGTTTTCAAATTAACATTACTTGGTAAAACTTCTGATTTAGCAGGTATTAATAACACGTCATCAAAAGTAATTGCTTCTTTAATAATTTTCCCGTTTAACATTTTTCCTCCTATTTATCTTCAACAATTGTAAATCGTTCGCCCAAAATCTCTTTTAATACTAAAATAAATAATACTTTATTACCCATATGTAAAGGTATTATTTTTTCTTCCTTATTTATAGTAATTATATCTAAAAAATTCTCCATTTTCTTTGCTCTAGGTAAAACTCCATATTTTAAACTACATGCTTTTATTTCATCTAATTTAATTTCTATTGTTCTATAAAATAAACTACCATTTTTTATTTCAAACTTAAATTTCAAGCTATTTACTATTTGAGCTATAGAAATCAAACCTAAAATAGGTACCAAAATTACAAAAGCACTCAATCCTTCTTTCTTATAAATAATCAACAAAAAAGGTATTAAAATTGCTACTAAAATCAAAATAATGATATGCGGTAAAATTTTAGTCATATTTAACCTGAAAACATAACTTTCTTTTAACTCATCAATTTTACCTTCTTTAACTTTAGTAACTAAATTTGAATAAAACATTATTTTCTCCTCTTACTCCCATTCTATAGTTGCTGGTGGTTTTGAAGAAATATCGTAAGTTAATCTATTAATTCCTTTTACCTCATTAATAATTCTATTACTTACTCTACCTAAGAATTCATATGGTAATTGTGACCAAGTAGCAGTCATAAAATCTATAGTATCTGCAGATCTAAGAACTGCTGTATACTCATAAGTTCTTTCATCTCCCATTACTCCAACAGATTTTACTGGAAGTAACACAACGAAAGCTTGACTTACTTTTTCATATAGTCCATCTCTTCTTAATTCTTCAATAAATATATCGTCAGCTTCTCTAAGAATATCGGCTTTTTCTTTAGTTACTTCACCTAAAATTCTTATTCCAAGTCCTGGACCTGGGAAAGGATGTCTATCAATCATATGATTAGGTATCCCTAATTCTCTTCCTACTTTTCTTACTTCATCTTTAAACAGTTCTCTTAATGGCTCAAGAAGTTCAAATTTCATATGTTCAGGTAATCCCCCAACATTATGATGAGATTTGATTGTTGCAGACGGCCCTTTAATTGATTGAGACTCAATAACATCAGGGTAAATTGTTCCTTGTGCTAAGAAATCTGCATCTTTAAATTTAAGTGCTTCTTCATTAAAAATCTCTACAAATTCATTTCCAATAATTTTTCTTTTTGCTTCAGGATCAGATACCCCTGCAAGTTTAGTTAGGAATCTTTCTTCTGCGTTAACACATTCAATATTCATTTTGAAGTGTTCTCCATAAGTTGACATAACTTTTTCAGCTTCATTTTTTCTCATAAGCCCTGTATCTACAAAGAAACAATTCAACTGATCTCCAATAGCTTTATGAATAAGTACTGCTGCTACTGATGAATCTACTCCTCCAGAAAGTGCTAAAATTACTTTTTTATTTCCAACTTTTTCTTTAATTGCTTTTACTGTTTGCTCAATATAGTTACCCATTGACCAATTTGCTTCTGCTTTTGCTATTTTGAATACAAAATTTTTAAGGATTTGTGTTCCATCTACTGAATGCGTAACTTCTGGGTGAAATTGAACTCCATAAATATTTTTTTCTATATTTTCCATAGTAGCTATACAAGAATCTGTATGAGCTATTTGAGTAAATCCTGGTGCAAGTACAGTAACATGGTCTCCATGACTCATCCATACTTGAGAGCCATTAGGAATATCTCCAAATAATCTTGATTCTTTATTATCAATAACTAATTCTGCTTTCCCAAACTCTTGCTTATCAGCTCTTTCTACTGTTCCTCCTAAAAGTTGAGTAGTTAATTGCATCCCATAACAAATTCCAAGTATAGGTACTCCTATTTCATATATTTCTTTTGATAAAGTAGGTGCTCCATCTAAGTATACAGAAGCTGGTCCTCCTGATAAGATAATTCCTGCAGGTTCCATTTCTTTTATTTTACTTAACTCTGTAAAATAAGGAACTATTTCTGCATAAACTCCCATCTCTCTAATTCTTCTTGCAATCAATTGATTGTACTGTGAACCAAAGTCCAAAATTACAATACTTTTTTTGTGCATAGCTTCTACTCCTTTAAAATTTATTAAAATAATTTATATACATTTATTAGTAAGAAAGAACATCTTTCCTTTCAAAAAACAAAAAAATCCAAAATATACTATCAAAAGTGAAAGTATATCCTAGATTTTCTAAGATTCTTCCACTCATAGAGATTAATTTAAGGTTAACCGTAGAGACACCAAACCGTATTTTTGGTATATATGAGGAAAATTTATATTGTAAATATGATACACTATTTATTGATAAAATGCAATTTTTTTTTAGACTAACATGCCTATTTGTATTTATTTTTTTACAAATCTAAAATAAAAAAACCTCAACTTAATGAGGTTTTTACAATTCTTAATGAACCAATAAATTTAGTAATCCTAATAATGCTATTACCCACATTGTAGGTTTTACTTTTTTTATATCTCCTGCTGCTACACTAACTATAACGTATGACATAAATCCTAAGCTCAATCCTGTACTAATACTATATGTTAATGGCATAGTTACTATTGTAATAAACGCTGGCACTGCAACTTCAAAATCTCCCATGTCAATTTCTTTAACATTCTTAAACATGTACACTCCAACTACTATAAGAGCTGGTGCAGTTGCAAAAGATGGAACCATACCTATTATTGGAGTGAACAATAAGGCTGCTAAAAACATTAATGCTGTAACTACTGCAGATAAACCTGTTCTAGCTCCTGCTGCTATCCCTGCTGATGATTCCACATAAGTTGTCGTTGTACTTGTTCCCAATACTGCTCCAGCTATTGTTGCTACAGCATCTGCTTCAAGTATTTTTCCAACTTTTTTTATTCTTCCATCTTTATCTACCATTCCTGCTTCATATGCACAAGCCATAATAGTTCCTACTGAATCAAATAAGTCTACAAACATAAATGAAAATATTGGTCCTATCATTGCTAGTTTAAAAGCTCCTGCCAAATCAAGTTTAAAAGCAATTGGTGCTATTGAAGGTGGCATAGACATTAATGTTGTTGGCAATGTAATTTCTTTAAATAAAAGACCTAATACTGTAGTAGAAAGTATTCCTATAAGCATTGCTCCTCTTACTTTTTTAATTTCTAAAACAGTAATTATAACCAAACCAACAAGTCCTAGTATAACAGGTGTTGTTAATGGACCGATACTTACTAAAGTTGCTGGATTATCAACTACTAATCCCAAACTTTGAAGACCAATAAACGTAATAAATAATCCAATCCCTGCTGAAACTGCTAATCTAAGTGATGCTGGTATTGAATCAACTACTTTTTCTCTAATTCCTATTAGAGTAAATATTAGGAATACTACTCCAGAGAAAAATACTACTCCAAGAGCTTGCTCCCAAGTAGCTCCTTTACCCATTACTAAAGTATAAGTAAAGAAAGCATTAAGTCCTAATCCAGGTGCCATAGCAAAAGGTATATTTACCCATAGTCCTGCTAATATTGTTCCAATAAATGAAGCTAAACAAGTAACTGTTATCAGTGCTCCTTTGTCCATTCCTGCTTCTCCAAGGATATTAGGATTAACAAAAATAATGTAAGCCATTGTTACAAATGTTGTTAGTCCACCTACTATTTCTCTTTGAATTGTTGATTTGTGTTCTTTAATTTTAAAGAACTTGTTTAAGAACCCTGCAAATGAGTTTTCTTTTAAAGTTTTTTCCACTTCTTTTCCTCCTAGAAAAATTTTAAAATTTTCTGAAAAAACAAAAGCTTTTATTCTTGTATTTCTTACGAATACAAGTGATAAAAGCTTAAACTTTTTCACTCATAGCATGGTCATTTAAGGTGACCCGTAGAAACTCTCGTCCTATTACGAGATTATATGAGTATATATAATTATTTACTAAACAATTTTTACTATTAATTTTATCATGACAACTATTTTTTTACAACATTTTTATTCCATTTTCAAGGCTTATTTTATATACTTAACATTTATTTCATATATTAAATAATAGATTCTATATATTATTACAATATTTTTATTTATGTCTTTCTTAATTTAAGTTTTTGCAAAAGAAAAGACTACTAAACTTAAGTAGTCTTTTTATAATTATTACATTCTAAAATCAATAGTTATAGAGTGTAATGTTTCTTCTTTCATTCCAATATGTGGTCCTAGCTCTCTTGTACTGTATGCATAATCAAGATTTACTAAACTAAACATTTCTGTCCCAAATCCATAAGTTGGATATCCTTGATTAAGACCCGCTCTCAAATCTAATTTTATCCATTTATTATTAAACACCATAGAAGAAGCTCCAAAATGAATTTTTTTGTAAAGGTTATCATCTTTTTCTCCGTCAGCATCTAAGTCAGTATTTGTAAGATTTTTTAATTCTAAAGTCCAAAATACATTTTTATCCCACCATTTGTCAAGTCTATCTTTTTTATCATATTTGTTACTTATCGCAAAGTTTACTGTTA
>JAGNSM010000123.1 GCA_017988045.1 Fusobacteriaceae bacterium | reverse complement strand
AAAATGAAAGAATTAAAAATTATGTTCAATAGTTTTAAAGAAGCAATACCTCTTTATAAAAAAGTTAAATTCAAAGGAAAGAAGTTAATACCTCTTTCAATAATGATTTTACTTTTTGTTTTATACATAATTTTAGGAAATAAATTTACAGAATTTCTAATTGAAATTTTAAGTAAACAATTTAAACCTGATATTTTTACGGATAAAATCATACGTTTGTTGTCTAAGATATTTACAGTTGTAATATATTTTTATACTTACAAGTATATAGTGCTAGGTTTATTTTCGCCTTTTTTAAGTAATTATTCAGAAAAAGTAGAAACTTTTTATCAAGGAAAATCTTTTAAATTTTCTTTTTACCAAAATTTAAAATTTTTCTTTAGAGGAGTCGGAATATCTTCTACCAACTTTATTATTGAACTATTATTTGTTGGTTTTTTCTTTTTTCTAGGAATATTACTTCCTTTCAAACCGATATTTTATATATTAAGTATCTTGGTTCAATGCTTTTTTATTGGATATTCTTTCTCTGATTATTATTACGAGAGAAAAGAATATGGAGTTAGGAAGAGTTTAAAGGAAGCCTTAAATAATGTGGTTGCGGTAACTCTAATTGGAGGAGTGTTTATATTGATTTTTGCAATACCAATTATTGGAATTCTTTATGGACCAATTTATTGTACAGGGGTTACAACTTTATACTTGTTAAAAAAAGAAAAAATAAATTAGAATATTTTAGGGTTATTGCAAATAAAAAGTAGAGTATTTTAATATTTACTCTACTTTCTTATCACAATACTTAGCTTCGTTCTCTTAACTGTCGACATACTTCTTGTTTAATAAAATTCTTGTTTGTTTTACTTATTAATAAATATTCAATATAAAGTTTTTCGATTTTTTTATCTTCTAAATTGGACTTGTTTAGTGTAATGTCAGAAAATTTGGAATAAAAGATAATTTTATTTTCTAAATAGGATTTATGACAAACTGTAATTCCTACAAAATTTGGGAATAAAAAATTATCAATATCGTAAGTTACTATAAAATCTTTTGGTAAAGAAGTATAGAGTTTATAGTCGTTAGTAGGTAAAGAAACTAAAAAAATTGGATTTTTAAATTCGAGTTTCAGTTCTTTTAGCCAATTTTTTTTTAGAAATAAAAAACCTCTAATTTTTATAGAAAGTATAAAAAAATATTTGTTTGAAAAAATAAAAATACATATTATCAATAAAATATTAAACATAATTTTCACCATTGTAATATATGACTTTGTTTCGACCTCTATTTTTGGCTTCATAAAGAGCTTTATCTGCTTTTTCTAAAAATAATTCAAGAGTATTTTCTCCATTAAACATAGAAAGCCCAATGCTAATACTTAGATTTTTATTAGGTTGTAAAGTCTCGTTAAAAAAAGCTTCCTTTTCAACTCTATTTCTCATTCTTTCTGCTACCCCTAAAGCACCATCTTTATCAATATCAAATAATAAAATACAAAATTCTTCTCCACCAAAACGTACTACAACATCTTTGTTACGAGATTCTGCCAGGAGAAGCTCTGCAATGCGTTTTAAAGCGGTATTTCCTGCAATGTGCCCATTAGTGTCGTTATAGTTCTTGAAATAGTCTACGTCGATAATAAGAGCCGCTAAATCAAATTCTTTACTCAGGAGTTTTCCCAAATTTTGTTCAAAACTAAAATCTAAGTATCTTTTGTTAAATAAACCTGTTAAACTGTCTGTGTATGCTAGATTTTGACTTTGTTTATATAAATTTGAATTGATAAGGGCTGTAGAAGCTTGATGGATAATAGAAACACTATTATCCAATTCTTCGTTGGTTATTATGGTTTTAGTGTTGTAATTATCAACAAATACAACACCTTTAATATGATTTTTTTCTATAAGAGGCAACAGTCCAAAACTAGTGGTTCCTAAAGTTTTAAAAAGAATATTCTGTACGCTGTCACTATTATCAATATTTTCAATAACTATTGGTTCCTTAGTATCAAAGGCTTTACCAAATGGATTTATAATTGAGTTTTTTACTTTTAAGAACTGTAAGTCTAAATACTCTGTTGGAGTTTCGTCAGAATTTAATAAAATTCTTTTTTTAAAGTTTTTATCTTTTAGGTAATAGGGAATAAACTCATTCATTCTTTCATCAAATAAAAAAATAATAGCTCTATCGAAATTGAGTCCCTCAACAGAAGTGAGAGTTTTTAGTAGAATTTCAATTAATTCATCATAATCAAGAGTTTTTTGAAACATAAGACTAGTTTTTCTGATGACACTGAGCTCTTTAGATTTTTTTAGTAGGAGTTCCTTTGTAATTATATTTTGTATTTTATTTTTTTTATAAAACTTAAATATAAATAGAGTTGAAAAATATAGAGCTAATTGATAAAACATTAAATTTTTAAATTCAGTCTTAATTGCTAAAGTTAATGGTATAGTAATAAATAGAGGAAAAATATAGTAATTCAGATTTTTTTGGATAATAAATGTAGAATATATCAACAAAGAAATTATTATAAACATAGATAAGTCTATTTTAATTAAACTAAAATAGATTAAAGATGAAAATAGAGATAAACTATAAATTAAAAATCTTGATGTTGGAAATAGTTCTTTTATAAAGTGAAAAGTTATAAAAATCAATATAAAAATATAAATAGACATAAAATCACTCCTTGCCAATTTATATACTGAATAATGAAAAAAATACCTTTATTATTTCAAAAAAAATATAAAGAGCAAAAAAACTATTGACTTATGGCAGTATCTATGATAGTATAGATTTCGCTTTGAAGGAATTTCGGAATATAGCGCAGCCCGGTAGCGCACCTGCCTTGGGAGCAGGGGGTCGTAAGTTCGAATCTTACTATTCCGACCATTTTATAAGGGGTTATAGCTCAGTTTGGGAGAGCGCTACACTTGCACTGTAGAGGTCATCGGTTCGATCCCGATTAGCTCCACCATATTTTCATCAATCAAAGCAATGGGCTGTCGCCAAGCGGTAAGGCAACGCACTTTGACTGCGTCATGCGAAGGTTCGAATCCTTCCAGCCCAACCATTTTTACAAACTAATATTTCGGAATATAGCGCAGCCCGGTAGCGCACCTGCCTTGGGAGCAGGGGGTCGTAAGTTCGAATCTTACTATTCCGACCATTTTATAAGGGGTTATAGCTCAGTTTGGGAGAGCGCTACACTTGCACTGTAGAGGTCATCGGTTCGATCCCGATTAGCTCCACCATATTTTCATCAATCAAAGCAATGGGCTGTCGCCAAGCGGTAAGGCAACGCACTTTGACTGCGTCATGCGAAGGTTCGAATCCTTCCAGCCCAACCATTTTTAATAGTTAGAGCATATGCTCTTTTTTTTTATTTAAAAATATAGAAAATTTATTTTGTTACTTTTGTTATAAAGAATTAACAAAAAGTTTGATATTTTTTCAAAATTGTTTTACAATGGAAATTAGAATATATTTGCATAATAAGGTTTTGAGGTGATTCTAAATGAGTTTAATAAAACTCCTACTGGAATTTAATAAAATCAGTAGAGAAATATCAAACAAAAAAGATGATGAAGATTTAGCGAGGTTTCTTTATGAAAAATTAAGAAAGCTCGTAGAATTTGATTGTTTTACCTTAGGGAAATTTGATGGAGATTTTATTGTATACAATTTTTATATAGAAGAAGGAAAAATTTTCAAAGGTTTAAGAAAACCAATAATAAAAGAAAATAGTTTGGCACACCTAGCAGTATCTCAAAATAAAACCATTATAATTAATAATTTTGAAAAAGAGATTAATAATTATGTTCAATCTGTGAGTGTAGTAGGTAAAACAGAAATACAGTATAATTCTGTTTTAGTTTGTCCTTTAGAGGTAGAGGGTAAGGTAATAGGATTTTTTAGTGTTCAAGATGTAAAAAATAATTTTTTTAATGCAGAAAAGGTACTTTTATTTAGAGAAGTGGGGAATTATTTATCTGAAATTTATAGTAAGTTAGAAAATAATAATAAAGTTTTTGAAATGGATAAATTACGTCCTAAGTCAAAAGATGAATGGTATAGTCCTATAAAAAGTTTTGCTAAAGATTTGGTAAAAAAAGTCAGAGATGTTGAGAGTTTAATTAGAGATTTTGATGAAAAAATAAGAAAGAATTTTAATATAAAAGAAATAAATTTTTTAATATATAAAGATTTTCTCGATTATAATGATTATTATTACTTGAATTCAGAAGGGATTTTAATAAAAAATCATATAAAAGAAAAAGAATATAAAAAAACTAATCAAGAAGAATTTCCTCTTGAGTTTGATAATACTCATATTGGTTATCTTTATATTAATTCGGAAGATATGTCTAAAATTAATGATGAATTTGAAGTTATCCTAGAATTTTTTATGATTGGATTGGGAAGTTTTGTTGAAAAAGAGATGTTAGAGTATGAAAATAAAGAAAAACATCAGTTAATGCTGGCTTTAGAAAAATCATATAAGGATTTGAATATAATAAATGATATTGTTAAAGATATAAACTCAACAATGGATATAAAAGAACTGGGAAGAAGAGTTTATAGAGGAATATCTCAAGTATTAAATTCAGATTGTTCTGTTACTCTTGCATATCTTGATAATGGGAAGTTGGAGTATGAGATTGCAGTAGATTATGGGAAAGAGTACGAAATAAATGAGGTTAATATAGATTGTGAAACTAGTTTTGCTGCTTGGGTTGCAAGAAATGAAAAAATGTTAATAATAAATGATTATGAAAAGGAAGCAGCTCAATACATAGGAAGAACAACTTATGAAGAAGAAGATATGATTGGAGAAGTAGAAACAAATTCTCTCATATATGTTCCTTTATACAAAGGTTCAAATTTTATAGGAGTATTCTCAGTTCAGAAAAAAGAAAAAAATCTTTTTGATAATTATCATATTGAGATTATAAAAAACATAGCTTCTTTTGTAAATATAGCTCTTATTAATTTGGTAGAAGCTAGAAAACTGTCAAAAGAAATCGAAGAAAAACGTAGATATGAAAAAAGATTAAAGAAAATTAATAATAAATTAGAGAAATTGTCAAGTTTAGATAGTTTGACAAAACTTTATAATAGAAGGCATTTTGAAAAATTATTAAAAGAATTTTGGCAAAAATCAAAAGAAGAAAATAGTAGTTTGGGATTTCTGATATTTGATATAGATTATTTTAAACAACTAAATGATAACTATGGACATTTAGAGGGAGATAAAGCTCTCGTAGAGATATCTAAAACATTAAAAGAATATGTTAATTCAGATGTGAAATTTGGACGTTTTGGTGGCGATGAATTTTTAGGAGTTGTAAGAAATCCAAATAAAGAAGAGTTACTTCAAATGGGTAAAGATATAATGGATAAAGTGATGGACAAGAAGATAAAAGTCCCTAACTCAACAAATGGAATACTTACAGTAACCATGGGAATTACATTAGTTAATCCTAACAATCTTAGAAATATAGATGAAATGTTTGCGAAAGCTGATGAAGCTTTGTATATTGGGAAAGAAAAAGGAAAAGCTCAAATTGTATTTGTATAAGGAGTTGCTATGTTTCGAATAGGGGATTTCTTTATATATGCTATAATAATTACACTACTTTTAGTAATAGGAATTAAAGGTTTTCAACTTAAAGAAGTAAAAGGAAGCAAAGTAGAAATTTATGTTAATAGTAAACTTGAGTTTGTAGAGGATTTAAAAAAGAAAAAATCCGAACTATTTGTGCCTACAGAAATTGGAGGAGTAAATGTTGAATTTATAGATAACAAAGTTAGGGTTATTAGCTCAAATTCTCCTAAAAAACTTATAGTGAAACAAGGATTTATTTCTAAAGCAGGAGAGACATTAATAGGAGTTCCTGATAAGGTAATAATTAAGGTGACTGGGGATTCTGACTTGGACTATATAATAAAATAAAGAGATATAGAAAAAGACTTCAAAGGAGGCTAAGCTCCAATGAAGTCTTTTT
>JAGNSM010000122.1 GCA_017988045.1 Fusobacteriaceae bacterium | reverse complement strand
TACAATTAATTATAGTAGGAGTACAAGTAATAATCTGGTACCCATTCTTCAAAATAATGGATAAACAAAAGGTAGAAGAAGAATCAGGAATCACAGCAGAATTAGAAAAAGCTAGTGCTTAATTGAATTTAGGAGTAGTAACTCTACTACTCCTTTTTTACTAAAATTTTCTTACTTTAATTTAAAAGCTATTAAAAATAAAACTTGAAATATAAAATCTTTGTTTTTAGAGGAGTGATATTTATGAGTAGAAAAAGATATTTATGGAAAAAAAGAATTAAAGATTCGATTTTAAAAAAATAGTTTCATAGCTAAAACAATTACTTAGAAAACATTAATTTCGTAAATACCCTATCTAAAGTATCTATGAAATTTTGAACATAAATGATATTGAGAAATTGGAGGTTAATGCATGCCTAAAAAAACAGAATTTCCAAAAGGATTTTTATGGGGAGGAGCTGTTGCAGCTCATCAACTAGAAGGTGGATGGAATAAAGGTGGAAAAGGTCCTAGCGTTGCAGACGTAATGACAGCTGGAGCTCATGGTGTTCCTAGAATTATAACTGATGGTGTAATTGAAGGAAATAATTATCCCAACCATGAAGCCATTGATTTCTATGGAAGATATAAAGAAGATATTGCTATGTTTGGAGAAATGGGATTCAAATGTTTTAGAACATCAATAGCATGGTCTAGAATATTTCCAAATGGAGATGAATTAACTCCAAATGAAGAAGGATTAAAATTCTATGACGATATGTTTGATGAATTATTAAAACATGGAATAGAACCTGTAATTACCTTATCACACTTTGAAATGCCATACGGACTTGCTAAAAATTACGGTGGTTGGAGAAGTAGAAAAGTAATTGATTTTTTCGTAAGATTTGCTGAAACAGTATTTAACAGATACAAAAATAAAGTTAAATATTGGATGACTTTCAATGAGATAAATAATCAAAAAAATGTAGATGTAGATATTTTTGGATGGACATGTTCTGGAATCCAATTTAAAGAAGGAGAAAAAAGAGAAGAAGTTATGTACCAAGCTGTTCACCATGAACTTGTAGCTAGTGCTTTGGCAGTTAAGGCTGGACATACTATAAATCCTGAATTTAAAATTGGTTGTATGATTTCATTTGTCCCTATATATCCATTCTCTTGTCACCCAGATGATATGATGTTGGCTGTAGAATCTATGCACGACAGATATCTTTTTGCTGATGTTCATTGTAGAGGGCATTATCCCGCTTATGCTAAAAAAGAATGGGAAAAGAAAGGCTATAATATAGTTATGGAGCCTGAAGATGCAAAAATACTTGCAGAAGGAACTGTTGATTATATTGGATTTAGTTATTACATGTCAAATGCAGTAAAAACAGGCGTAGAATCTGGCGGAGATGCTATTGCTGGTGGTCTAGCAGGAAGTATTAAAAATCCTCATGTTAAAGCTTCTGACTGGGGATGGCAAATTGACCCAGTAGGTCTTCGTTATTCTCTAAATATGCTTTATGAAAGATATGAATTACCGTTATTTATCGTAGAAAATGGCTTTGGAGCTATTGACATAAAAGAAGCTGACGGAACTGTCAACGATGACTATCGTATTGCATACTTAAAAGCTCATATAGAAGAGATGTCAAAAGCTATCAACGAAGATGGCGTTGATTTAATGGGGTACACTCCTTGGGGATGTATTGACCTTGTTTCTTTCACAACTGGAGAAATGAAGAAGCGTTACGGATTTATCTATGTAGACAAAGACAATGAAGGAAAAGGAACTCTTGATAGGTCTAAAAAAATAAGTTTTGACTGGTATAAAAAAGTTATTGCTAGTAACGGAACTGAATTATAAACACGCTCTTATTACTTATTTATATACATTACAATAGGCGTAATCTTTTACGCCTATTGTTTTACAAAAATATGAATCTCTTATAAATAATTTGTAGCATTTTTATAAATTACATTTATTCTATCAATTTGATTTTATTAAGAAATAATTATATAATTTATACAACTTATTAAACCACATTTGATAAGTTATAAAGTATTGGAGGAGTTTATGACTTTTATTAAATCACTAATCTGCTATTTTTTGGCAGGGCTAGCTGTTATATTGTTTTGGGGTAAATTAGTTAATATTTTTGGTGTTTTTGGCGGTTGGGTAGCTGGATTTAGCCTCGTTGGCCCTCTATGGTATTTTCTTCATTATAAAAATTTTGTTGCCAACAAAAATGGAACAGTATTTATTGATATGGCTCTAGCTATTGCTGTTGGAACTGTAACTACTAGCGTTATAAATACTAAAACAAATTTAGTTTCCTCTATACTGGATTCTTTACCTACTTTTATAATACTAAGTTTAGGAGCTATATTTGGTATAATTTTCTCAATTTTTATTGAAAACAAAGTAATTTATAAATATAGAAAGAAGGATTCTCGTGGATAAACAACTTATTTTAAATATTTTTTTAGCTGGGTTTCTATTTACATTTTTTATCCAGATATTTTGGGGTAGATTAGTTGATAAATTTGGAGCATTTGGAGGTGTTCTCTCAGGAACTCTTATTTCAGGTTCTATTTGGATAGTTAGTCACGGCCTATCCAATCATTTAATATACCAAAGTGGTTCTATTTGGATTGATATGGCTTGGGCTCCTGCTATTGGAGGAATTACTTTTTCACTTCTTAATGGGCATAACCTCAAAAAGTCCTTTCCCAACTTTTTAGCAGCAATAAGTGGCGGAATTTTTGCAGGTATGTTAATATGTATCTTACAATAATTTTTTTCTCCATTTACCATAATAAATTTTAAGGAAGCGATGTAATATGAACTCAAATTTTAAATTTTTCAAGATAAGCTATTTTATGCTTTTTTTCGGAGTAGCAGCCTATTACCCTATATTAGGTAAATATTATAAAGAACTTGGCTTTAGCGGTACTCAAATAGGAATCCTTTTTAGCGCAGCAACTTTTATTACAATGCTTGTTCAGCCATTATGGGGAGCTATCTGTAAAAAACTGGGTAATTGTAAAAGTTCTTTTATTGTAATTCACATAGCAATCATTTTTATTGCACTATTTTTACCATTCATTAAAAATTATTGGCTTCTTTTAATAGTCATGTCCATACATTTCATATTTCAATGTGGTTTATTTCCTTTGTTGGACACTATGATTTATAAAGATATTTATGATTTTGGGAAAATAAGATTATGGGGTTCCATTGGTTTTGCTTCAATGGTTCTATTTTCTGGAAGACTTGCTGAAATTCTTGGTATTTCTAATATGTTTTTTATTTATTCATTTCTTATGATTATATCTTTATATGTGGGAACTAAAATCCAAGAAACTGCTTCTATTAAAATTTCTGCAGATAAAAAAAGTTCAGGAAAATTGTTTACTAAAGATTATATTACATTTTTGATAATCGGGTTTTTTACTATGGGAGCATTTACTACTGGTGGACAATATTTTTCAATTCTGTTCTCAGATATTGGTGGATCTATGACTGCATTTGGAATTACTTATTTTTTCATAGCCATATCAGAAGTTCCTTTTCTAAAAGTAAGCCAAAAAATAGTTAAAAAATACGGTGCTGAAAAATTAATATTTGTATCTGGCCTTCTTGTTCTTGGTAGATTTGGACTTAATGGTCTTGCTAAAGATTATAGAATTATTCTCTACACTTCTATTTTTATGGGAAGTTTTATTGGTCTTAGTCTTCCTGCTGCTGCTGTTTTTCTAAAAGAAAAAGTAAGTTCAGAAAATAGAGCAATGGCTGTTACAATTTATAGTGCTATTGGTTCTGGGTTAGGTCCTATGATATTTCAATTTTCAGGTGGAATAATCTATGAGCACACTAACATTTCTATTTTATACTTAGTACTCTGTGTTCTAATTTTAATTGGAATTGGATTTTCATGGAAACTTATAAAAAATAATCAAATTTCTAAAATATCTTCACACTAAATAGAATATATTCTGAATCAAAAGACAATTTTATATATTAATTTTGTCTTTTTTTAAATATTTCTCAATATTTTTCAAATCCTATTCTTCAATCAGATTTAATCTCTTTTTCAATCTCAATTTTATTGACAAAAAATCTTTTTTCCATTAAAATAGTTGTAATTACAACTATATAAAAAGGAGTCCATTTTGAAAAATCAAATATTATTAAATAACTTAAAAACTTTACCTATGCTTGTAAAAAACATTTTCTACTCTACTGATACGTCCTCACTTAATCTCGATATAAATAAAACTCAAGAAGCAATTCTTATGGCAATTAAAGACCACCAAAATAAATCAATGAAAGAAATTAGTAGATTTATCGGTCTTGAGAAGAGTTCTTATACTAGGTCAGTTGATATATTAGTTGAAAAAGGGTATTTAGAAAGAGAAATTAATAAATTTGATAAAAGAAAAATTCATCTTTTATTAACAAATAAAGGTATAAACGCAGCAAAAGCTATTGATGAAATAATGGATATTCATCTTGATATCATTTGTAATAATTTTAATATACATGAGAAAGAGGAGTTTATAAAAGCTCTTGGTATTGTTTCTCAATACTCGATTAAGATATCAAATAATAAAAACGGAGGAAGTTTTAATGGAACAAGTAATTAGTTTAAAAACTCAGAAAAAATTAGGAGAAAAAAGATTGATTTTCTTTATTATTTTTCTTAGCTTAGTTATACCATTGTCAACAGATATATACTTACCTGCATTGCCTAAAATGGCTGTTATTTTTAACGATACAAAAGGACTAGTAAGTTACACTCTTATAGGATTTTTTATTTTCTTTGGATTATCCACTCTTGTTTGGGGTCCAATAAGTGATAAATATGGTAGAAAACCTATTCTTACATTGGGAATTATTATTTATACTATTGGGAGTATTTTATGTGTCATTGCGACTAGTGTTTATTCTCTTATTATCTATAGAATTATTCAATCAATCGGTGGCGGAGCTATTGTTGCTATAGCTGGGGCTATTGTTAAAGATTCTTTTGAAGGTAAAAAAAGAGAATCTGTTATGGCCTTTGTGCAAAGTATGTCTATGATTGCCCCTCTTCTAGCTCCAATTTTGGGAGCATTTTTGCTAAAAATCACCTCTTGGAGAGGATTATTTGTGGCTTTAGCATCTTTTGGAATCCTTGCTTTTATTGGTGTTTTACTCTTCGAAGAATCCAATGATGACAAACACGAGGGTAGCGTAATTAGTTCTATTGGAAGATTAGTTCACGTAGCTAAAAATCCTAATTTTTCATCACTTATGATTATTTTTTTACTTAGTCAAATAGGAAATATGGCTTTTGTTTCTGCTTCAGCTTACATTTATGTAAATAAATTTCATTTAAGTGAACAAGCCTACAGCTTTTTCTTTGCTGCCAACGCCTTTTTCTTAATAATTGGACCTCTATTTTACATAAAAATGTCTAAGTATTTCAGTTCATTTCAAATTGTTGTTGGAAGTTTTGCAATAACGACTGTATCTGGAATATTAGTTTGTGGTTTTGGATTAAGTTCACCATTTATTTTTGCTATTGCATTAATTCCAACTTCATTCTTTAGTGGTGTTTTGCGTCCTTTAGGAACTAATCTTATGTTTAATCAGCAAAAAGGTGACGCTGGTTCAGCTTCTTCTTTAATGAATTTTACTGCAACTATATTTGGTACTTTTGGAATGTTTATTGCTTCTCTTAACAAAATTGACAATGTTATTTTACTAGGAGCTTTAACTATAATTACATCTATTATAAGTATTATTCTTTGGTTTCCTATTTCAAAAAAAATAACTATGTAGGGACTGGAGTTAAGCCAATGTCATCAACTTAGTGAATTTTATTGTTTCAACTTGGGCGAACAGTCATCAACTTAAGGTTCAAAAACAAAACCCCCTCTAAATCTCCCCCTTACTTTAAGGTGGAGACTTTTTTGAGCATTTTGGTTTCGATGTTCTCTTCGAAGCTCTGCAATAGGTTTCCCTTAAGGTAAGGGAAACCGCTAAAAAGGGAAGAGTTATGAAACTTGAAATATCCTATAA
>JAGNSM010000121.1 GCA_017988045.1 Fusobacteriaceae bacterium | reverse complement strand
ACAAGCTCACAAACAGCAAGTTCCTGTTCCATTAATAACATTATAACTCTAAATCTAGTTTCATCACTAAGGAGTTTAAAAAACTCCAAGGTTTCTCTCATCATAAAAACACCTCATTCACATATTCACTTATGTGCATATGATATAGTTAAAAAAAGGTTTTGTCAATAGAATTTTATTTTTCTATACAGAAATTTACGTTATAAATTTATTGTAACTCTCCGCCATAACAAAATAAAGAGCTTTGCATAATAGAGTGTTGTCCATTTGAAAAAGATACAAAAACATAAAGACCGAAGCTTTTCTCCTAAAGGATAAGCTCCATTCCATTACGCAAAAGCTTCTCCGAACCAACGTGACGCTGGACTCATTAATTTTATTAGAGTATAAATATATGATTTAATCTCTTCGGGTCTAATTCCCCGCTGCTTGAGACTGTGTCACAATACAAAACAGGTCAAAATCTTTTAACACAAAGTCACAAAGAACCCAAAGGTACACAAAGTTAAAAATTAAAATAAGCAAAATCAATTAGTTTTTCTCTTTTCTTTGTGCTGAATTTTTTGGTTGTTAAATCTTAATTGTGACACAGGCTCTAGCGACAAAGGCACGTATAAAAGCTTGATATTTTAAGTTTTTTAGATGCCTGAGTAGTTGCTTTAAATATATTCTAAATAATTCTTTTGTATTCTCTGAATCAAAAACCTTAAAAAATATTTATAATGGGTTTTATTTATTTTTTATACATTTTATAATTATTTCTCCACTATATTTTCCTGCTTTAATTGGAACTTCTTTTCCATTTACAGTCATTTTTATTTTATATCCTTCTTTTGCTTCTATTTTCGCCCCATCTTCTATAGACAAACTTCCTAAATAAGAATCATTTGTTACTACCCAACTGGAGTTTTTATCAAAACTAGCAGTATTATTCCAATTTGCCACAGCTCCATAATAATTTCCATTTAAACTTGTATTTATCCCATTGTTATTCACATAATTTAGCCCTTTTACTTCCCATAATCCGTTATTTCCATCAGCAAAAGAACCCTCAAATTTTGAGTTATTAAAATAAACTGTCACTTTTGAACTTCTACCATCTGGTCTTCCTTCTACCACTCTTTCCACATTACCTTCATTCCAAATAATTCCATCTACTTTTGAGTTATTAAAATGAACAACTGGTGCTGACCCTGCCTCTGATGCTAATAAGTAATTGTAATCTTTAGAATTTGTATTTTCAAATTCTGATTTATCAAATATTAAATTCACTCCTGAGGCTTCAAATTCTAATACTGAACTTACTAGTCCTCCAAAAGCACTTCCAACTGTAAGATATGGAACTTCCGAAAAATCAGTATCTCCCATGTATTTCCCTGCTGAATAATTATAAAAAGTATTATCTAATACACTATTTCTTATTTTAGTACTATCAGTATATTTTACACCTGAAATTTTGCTAAGTTTATTTAATAATTCTTCTTTTTTACTTCCCTTTATGTTATAGTTCTCACACAATTTCCCCAGTGTCATATCTGCATCACTCATCATATAATGAATCAAATCTGAACTTCCGCTAATACTACTCCAAATTGCATAAGCTTCTTTTGCTTTTTCTCCTTTGACATAATTATCTATATCTTTTTCTACTTTCAATTTTACATTACTAAAAGTTGACGTTGAGCCTTCTGTAATCCCTCCTCGATTCCTTAGAGCAATTTGCCCAACTATCTCACTGTTTTTAACTTTAAAAGTCCCTCCTGAGGCAATAACGAGGCCAGCATCCATTTTAGATACAAACTTTGCCTCCTCTGCCGTAATTATTCCTCCTCCAATCACATAAGCTCCTGCAGATCTATTTCCATAAGTTGTTGTTTCAAAGTTTTTAACTTCTACCACTCCATTTCCAAAGTCATTTGCTAAAGCAGAAGCTTGTCCTACTGAATAACTTCCGTTTACTCCTGTTGTAGAATTTATTTTTTCAAGGTAAGCATATCCTCCATAAACAACGTCTGCTACATGGTTATTTCATCCTTCAAGATTTAAATTTGTATTATAAAGATATACTTTTGATGTTTCTAGCGACTCATTATTCTCTGTAACTTTATTTCCAGTTCCTCCTGCAATAATTCCATTAGCTCCATCTCCATTTGCATAAAGACTGCTTGTTTTTCCTCCCAAATTTCCTACCTCAATTATTCCTCCATTTGTTGCATATAGCAGTGCATTCATTCCCCATTCCATTACAATTTCTACATTATATGAAGTAAGCCCTGCTTCATAAGACATTTTTGCCCAATTTCCCTTGGAAGTTGAAACTCCTTGTAACTCTTCTACCTTTATATTTCCATAGTTTGAAGCCCATAATATACTTCTTTCTTCATTAGTTAAACTTTCTATTTTATTTCCTGTTTTAGATGTATTTGCTTCCAATTTTTTTATATTTAAGTTGTTTTCTTCTCCTGTAGCTTCTACCACTCCATTTGCAAAAGATAAATATACAGGATTCATAGTATCTCTTGCTTTTAAGCCATTAAGATTTTCATTTGAACTCTTTATACTAACTGAATTATAATTGTAATTAATTTCATAAGGTGAATAATAAATCTTGTCAATATCCCCATCATTTTCAGTATCTTTATAAGAAATATATTTATACTTTCCTATTCCTGTAGAAGCGTATAAGTTAGTTGTACTATCTTTTTCAATTTCTTCTCCTGTTTTGACATCATAAGCTTTAACATTACTATCTAAAAGTACTTTATTTCCATTAATATAATAAC
Organism: Fusobacteriaceae bacterium; assembly: GCA_017988045.1. Taxonomy (GTDB): domain Bacteria; phylum Fusobacteriota; class Fusobacteriia; order Fusobacteriales; family Fusobacteriaceae; genus JAFGUR01. Next base: position 3,305 of record JAGNSM010000121.1, on the reverse strand, counting down.
CTTCTTCATAATTAAGCATTGTTTTAACATAACTATATGAATTATCTTTACTAATACTCTTGTTAAGCTGTTCAGCTTGTTCTTTAGTCAAAGATTTAAATGTTTTTGTTAGTTCGCTATATTTAACCTCATTATTCAATTTTTCAGAAATTTCTATTTTTTGCTTATTTTCTTTATATTTATCACCAATAAATTCCAAATAATTTCCATTATATTTTACACTTTCTGTTCCTACTGAAATAGATTTTATCTTATCTAACGTTATTTCATATAAATTCATTGAATTTACATTTAAATAGCAATCTCCTGCAATAATTGCAGATTCTGGATTTTTCAAATTTAATTCTATTAAATTTGTATTTTCACTTACAACTTTTTTTCCACCAGCACTACTCTGTTTTGTTCCTTTTGGTAAATATAGAATTGCATTTCCACTACTTTGAAAAGCTGAATCATCAATTTTTACATCTGAATTGGCAAAAGATATTAATGCTGCTGTATTAAGATCATAAAAAGCCCAATCTGCTACCTCTTCTACACTTTTAGGAACATATACTGCATTTATTTCTGAATGATGACCAAAGGTTTGAGCAGAAATTTTTGTTACTTTAGCTCCACCCAAAATACTAGGTATAATAACTATACTTTCTTTTTTCCCAGAATAATAAGTTATAGAACTTGTTTTTGTTTCTCTATCTCCTTCAGTAGTCGTAATTAAGTCAAATGACCATACTCCTTCAGTTATGGATGTTTTGGTGATTTTTTTATTGTTTTCCATTTGAGGTGGAACTGGCATGTTTTCTTTTTTCTCTAATTGCATTACTTTATTAGTTTCTTTTACTTCCTCTGCTGACAAATTCATGCATATTGATAATAAGCACATTACTCCTAATGTTTTCTTTGAAATAATCATAATACTCCTTTTAATATTTTCTTTTAAGTATAGTTATATTTTATGTCTAATTTGTGTCATTTTTTATAAAAAAACAACCACAAATATAAGCTTATTCTTGTTGTTAGTATTTATATACTATTTATAATACTATTATAGCAGTCTTGTAAGCCTTTTATTTCAAGGTGTACAGCTGACAAAGTTGACACTAAATAATAGCAATTTTTGACACTTAGCAATAGCTTTTTATAACACTAAGTAATAGCAATTTTCAACACCAAATAATAGCATAATTGACACTAAGTAATAGCATTACAATTTATATATAATTTTCTAATAAAATCAACGATATTAATGATTTTGACACAAGAGCATATCATTTATTTTTTCTAATGAAAATAGCTTATTTTAGATATTTTATTAGTATTTTTCATAAAATCCATAATGATTTTGACACAAAAACATAGCAGTTTATCAGCTTAAATTATATAAAGATGACATAAGAGCATATCATTTTCAAATTAAAACTCAATAAAATCAATATTCTATAAAAAGAAATTTTATAAAAAAAATTAGTATAGAAAAAATTAGAATGGTTTTTAGTAGAAATGACACAAAAGCATATCATTTGTTGCTTTAAAACAAAAGAAATGATACAAGAACATAGCATTTTAGAGATTATTTGAGGATTATTTCTTTTTATGAAAATTGAATATTTTATCGGATACATAGGGTTTAAGAGGCAAATAAAAGATAAAAATGACATAAAAGCATAGCACTTAGATTAAATTGAAATTAATTGACACAAGAACATAGCATGTTGAAAAAGTTTTTAATAATAGTAGAAAAGAACCTAATTTTGCTAAAAACAAAGGTTATAGTTTCAGAAATTCATATTTTTATTTAAATAACTGGCGTTACATAGTATCCGAAAAATAATTGGTAAGGAATACCTACTCTGAAGTACTTAACTTCAGAGAATAAATTAGAAAATTCTATAAATTTTTATTTAATAACAAAAATTAATATATAGAAACAGACACTAGTCCATAGCAATATCAAGAAAAACACTTAAATATATTATTGATTTTTGATTATTAATCAGCTATACTATTAAAGTTGACATTAAAACATAGCATTGATAGCCTAATGAAAACAGCTAATAGACACTAGAGCATAGTTTTGTTATTCAGGCTGACACTTAATAATAGATTTATTAGAGATTATAAGAGTGACACTTGTACATAGCATTAATAAGACTCATGTTTGAAGGGATAAATATGAAAAAAAAGAGTTTTGAAGAAATAATTGATTTTGATGGTGAATTAAATATTGTTGAAGAATTTTTGAATATAGATTCTTCATTAATTGAAATGGAAAAAAATAAAGATTTAATTAGAATGGAAATGAATATAGTAGAATTTCCTATTTTTTCAAAAAATACTTTAGTAAAAATAAACCAAATTAGAAAGTATTATTTTTCTACAGATATGAACTCTTATTTAGAGATTCTCCCTGCACTTAATACTCAAATTCCCGGAGAAATAGAAGAAAGAGTTTTTATTGCATTAACAAAAATCCTTAGAAATAATGGATTTAAACAAACATTTTATTGTACACTAAACGATATTTTAGATAATATGAAAATTTATAATAGAGGAACAAGAAACAGTCTTTATCCTAAAATTAGACAAGCAATTTCAAAAATGGCAAGCACTACCTTTAGGTTTAAGAATCTTTTTTATTCTAATGAACTAAATAAACCAATTGATGATTTGATAGAAACTAATATATTAACATTTCGGCAAGTAACACTAAAAGATGCAACTGACACAGAAAGTTATTTTTTTTCAGATAAAAGAGTAAGAGAAATTTACAAAATAACTATAAGTCAGCATTTTTATGAAAATATAATTCGTAAAGGTTATTTAGCATTTGATGCAGATGAACTTTTGAATATAAAAGATGCGGTTACTCGTTCAATCTATACAATGATAACAAAATGGAGAAATAATAAGCTTTATTTGATTAAACCAGCATATTTTATAGCAAGAAGAATACCTCTTTCGTGGGACAAAAATCCTCGAAGAACAGTATTGAGAATAGAAGAAAGTTTCAAATTTTTGAAAGAAAACAACTATATAACACATTATAATATGAAAAAAGCTGGTAAATGGGAAACCGCAGAATTCGAGTTATTTTTTGATGAAGTTCATAACAAAATTAAAAGAGATAATTTTTTTGATGAAAAATCAATATTTGACAAAATGGTTCACAAGATTGAAGATAGATTAACAGAAATTGATGTTAATACACCTAGTCTTTTCAATGATCCGCAGTTCATAGCAATCTACAATATTTTCCCAGAAGTTGCAAAAAGATATAAGACTTTGCCAATGGTTATAAGAGAAGC